>NZ_KV820637.1:137510-137753 GCF_001815465.1 Porphyromonas sp. HMSC077F02
ACCCTTGCGACCCCGGCCGAGGGGTCGGACAACCTATACTAGGAATAATCAACAAGAGCACCCGACAGGGTGCCATTCAGCTAGCCCCCAGTCGAGGCTCGTAGAGCCGATGACTGGCGGGTAATATAAGGTGAAAACCCACGACCCTTGTGGTCGCACCAGCCTATGTGAGTGCGACCGCAAGGGTCGAATTGTATGCTGTCTCTTCTCCCCCCCCCCCCCCCCCCCCCCCCCCCCCCCCCC
>NZ_KV820637.1:137853-166142 GCF_001815465.1 Porphyromonas sp. HMSC077F02
TCGTTCGGGGACTCCCGTCCCCTCCGACTGGGGGTTAGCTGAGTGGCACCCTTGCGGGTGCTCCATAGCAACGTCCGATCTGTCCGACTTTTCCGGTGAGGGTACCTACAAAGTGGTAACCGACGTGGATACCGCTCTGGCGTTTGCCTTAACTCTCCTTCGAGTGATGGATTTTCAAGCTATCTCACTGCAACTCATCATAATTAGCTATGAGATAACTAGCTAAAATCACTACTAATGGGTATTGATGGGCGGTCAGTTATTGCCTACCTTTGCTCATGAATTGATAGGAGAATAAGCATTTTATCTTTACATACCATATAGTAAAATAGCAATAAGAGTAATATGAAGAAGATCTCAATTATCTACGGTACGTGTACCGATCATACCAAAGAGGCGGCAGAGTTGATCGCTTCTAAGCTGAGCGACTTCCAGCCTGAGCTACACAATGTAGCCGATTGTGGCACCGAACCATTTGAGCAGTCCGACCTCCTGATTCTCGGCACCTCCACTTGGGGTTGTGGCGACTTGCAGGACGACTGGGGCGATATGCTAGACAAGCTTTCGGGCGTGGAGCTAACGGGTAAGCAGGTGGCTCTCTTCGGGCTAGGCGACTCCTCGAGCTTCTCCGATACCTTTGTTGATGGCATGGGCGAGCTATACCACTTCTTTAATGACAAAGGCTGCAAGATGGTAGGCGAGGTGCCCACAGATGGCTACTCTTTTGATGATTCCACCGCTGTAGTCAATGATGAGTTTGTAGGTCTCCCACTCGATGCGGATAATGAGGAAGACCAGACCGAAGAGCGCATCGAAGGCTGGGTGAGCCAATTAAAACCCTTGCTATAGAGATAGAAAGGAGGCAGATATGAGCGGAGCAATGGGAGTGCTATCTCACCTTACCTATGAGTATCATAAGAAACTTAGGAGCTTGGCACTTTATACTTTTCACTCCTCCCTTAAGGGTGAGGTGGAGAATTGGCTTTGTAGCCGTCATATAGAATATATCCTACAGGAGGTGACACCAGTCAAGTACAATGTCTTCTTTGGAGACGGTCCTTGCCTAGATGTTATCCGACATATAGGAGACGACAAGCCCCTTGCGGAGTACACCCCAGAGGAGGATTTTATGCTCGGAATTATGCTGGGATACGACCGATTGGAGCAGTGCCGTCGATATCAAAAGCGAGTTGATCTATCTAGAGAGATAGAGACCCATTGACTTTCGATCCAAGTAGGCACACTGTTACTGTCCTAAAGTGCCTAGATGGAAAGAGGGTGAAGGCTCGCAAAGATCTACTCATTAGAGTGATGTGGTAGGTGTTAGGTTGGTGGTGACCTATTGGCTTTCTTCAAGCTTGTCCTTGAGGTGCCAATGGGTCGCTACTTTTTTATGCCCAAAACAGACGTCTGACCTGTCCGATGAGGTGCCCCCCCCCAATGAAGGACCTCCTCGCGGAGGTCCTTTGCAATTGATGTTCTCAAAATGGGTTTCGGACGAGATAGGAGCAAAGCATTTATTGAGTTGCAACTAAGCATTTGGTTTGTTGCAACTCGCCGATTGCTTAGTTGCAACTCGGCATTTGCTTAGTTGCAACTCAGTTTTTGGCTTCTTATCTTATTGTATTACAGCAAGATACAAAAGTGCATTTGGACTGCTGTATTTTTCCATTAAATAGCAGTGAATTAGGCGTAAATTGTATGCCACAAAGTACCCCCAAACTATCTCTAAAAATAATGGCTTAGATGTTTGGTTTATATTATAAACTTTTGTACCTTTGGTGCGAGAAAGGTGGCGCGCACCCTTTTTTATTGAGTGAATGGTTTATAATGTAAACTTATTATTTCTGAAGATTATGGAAGAAAAGAAGATGAACGAGATGGAGAGTTTGGAGACGATCACCAAGATGCTTCAAGCTACAAAGGGTGAGGATATGCGATCCATCGTGATACGCTTTAGAGTATGGGGCACTGCCTGCCTACTTGTGGGGCTACTCGCTTTCTTTGCCACTACTTATCTAATAAGTCCTTGGTGGCATACCATTTGGTTTTCAATGTTTTTAGTGCCCCTTATCCCTGCGGCACGTGGAGAGCATGATGGGCATAGAGTCACCACCTTTCTTGATGAGAGTATCGCTAAGGTGCTAGGTGCTACGGGTACTTACTTTGCTGTGGCTAGTGTGGCAATTATTATTTTTGGTTGGACTACAGGTAACTGGATGTTTCAGTTGCTCGCCCCTCTAGCGGTGGTAATATTGAGCTTCAACTTGATGCAGGTATGGGCATTGACCAAGCGACGTGGTTTTTATCTCTTTTCGCTAGTAATGCTACTCGCGGGGATGCTGATGCTTTGCCGTGTGGTGCTCCATCTGCCTCTGTTTACCCCTTTGGATCATCTCTGTACAGGTGTGTTGCTCGGACTGCTATTCCTAGTTCCTGCCAACGTCAATAGCCGACCAAAAAAGATAAGATCATGAGAGAGCTGGACCCATTATTGCATTCACAGCTGCGACTATCTATTGTATCGATATTGCTCTCTGTGGCCGAGGCGGATTTCGTCTATCTCCGACAGAAAACGGGTGCTACCAGTGGCAATCTGAGTGTGCAGATCGATAAACTCTCTGAGGCAGGCTACATAGAGGTGGAGAAGGAGTCGGCCGGGAGATCAAGCCGTACTACCTGTCGCCTCACAGCTAAAGGGCGTACTGCACTCGAGGAGTATATCCAGATATTGAGAGAGGATTACTTCCACCTCCCATAGATGTGATTTAGCGCCAACTATCAAAAAGGATGAAGGACCTCTCGAGAGGTCATACCTCATTCGATAAAAGCACTTCTGCTATCAGCAACCGGCAGGGTGCCACTCAGCTAGCCTCCAGTCGAGGGCAACGCCCGAAGACTGGAGGGAGAAGAGACCGCATATAATTCGACCCTTGTGGTCGCACAAGCCTATGTGAGTGCGACCACAAGGGTCGTGGAATTGGGGTACCTCGTAACCCGCCGGTCTTCGGCTCTACGAGCCTCGACCGGGGGCAATCTGAATGGCACCCTTCGGGTGCTCCATCGCAGTGTCTGATTTGTCCGACTCGTCCGACTTGTCTGACCTGTCCGATAAAGACACCCCCCGATAATAGGTTTACCCCAGGACCTCCGTGAGGAGGTCCTTTTTCTAGCCTATGCTATGAAATGGCATACCTGCTTCCTTATCTTTGCCCTTGATGATAGTTACCATAGACATTGGTTGCATAATAATAGTTAATTCTGTATGTTTGTGGTATCATCTATTAGCGATAAAGCAAGTAGTTTTCTTAATAACAATTAAAAGCTAGTATTATGTCACAGATGATCAACAGGGGCAAGGAATTAATCCGCATTAGCCCGAAAGACCCCACTATTATTGAATTCTCTACCAACGACGGTAGGTCATGGTTAAGACGAAGCAAAGCCTCTAATGGTCAAGGGGCCTTTATCGACCTCACTGATAATGGACGAGAGGTGTTAGCCACCTGCGCAAAAGGCCTTTATTACTCCACCAATGAAGGCCGAACTTGGCTACTTCGCCGTCGCAATTAACCGCTTCACTATTTTAGTAGGTTCAGGGGGGGGTATCGCCCCTTGACCCTACTCCTTAAAATATAAGAAAAGGGGTGCTTATGAAGAAGTTAGAAATAAAGCAGGGGTATAGTAGCTCAAGGCTCCGACGGATTGCCAAGATGCTTTATGTTTTTGATTGGGCTGTCGACTTAGTGGTCATCTCCAATGTGGTGTGTATCGTGATACTACTCAATAATTCGGTGCCACCACAGGTGGAGTACTGCTTTGAGGTTTTTCTGGATATCAGCTTGTTATTCCTATTCTTGGAGCTGGGTATACGTATGTACTACCGAAAGGGGTTTTGGAGAAACTCAGGCGATCTATTCGACCTCGCTGTGACCACCATCTGTGCGGTGAGCTTGGTGCCAAGTCTCATCTCCTTACGCACACTGCGTATGGTGCGACTGGTACGTATTCTCCGTATCTTTTCCATTAATAAGCACATAAGGCTGTTCTCCGAGGCGATGCTTAGGTCCTTGCCACGCATTGCATGGTCCAGTATCTTCTTTGGGATGATGCTACTCATCTACGCTATTATAGGTATGGATAGCTTTGGGGAGACGGCTCCCGAATACTTTGGCACCTTCGGAGGTTCGCTCTTTACACTATTTCAGGTGATGTCACTGGAGTCGTGGGCGTCGGCAGTGGCTCGCCCCATCATGAGTACGCACCCCTTTGCATGGCTCTACTTCGTGAGCTATATACTGATTGTATCCTACATTCTACTCAACTTAGTGGCAGGAGTCATCACCTCCACCACGTTGGAGATTTATGAAAAGAAATCCTTTGGAAATGCCTCTCATAAAGAGATACTGGAGGCTATAGCAAGACTAGAGGACCAAGTGGAAGAGCTTTCCCAACAGCACTCTAAGAGGGAGAATGAGAAAAGATAACTTATGGCAAATATCTTCGGACGATATGTTTGGCTGATAGAGCAATTTCGGCAATATGGGCGGCTCACCTACGAGGAGATCAGTCGCCACTGGGAAGAGAGTGGGCTAGGGTATGGTGACCCGCTACCGAAGCGTACCTTTCACAATCATCGCGAGGCGATCTTTGATATCTTTCAGGTGGAGATCCTCTGCGACCCTAAGGATGGGTACCGCTATTATATCGATGGTGCGGAAGAGCTGGAGCAGGATCACCTCCGTACCTGGCTCCTAGATTCCTATACGGCACTCAATCAGATTCAAGCCGATAGCAAACTACAAGGGCGAATCCTCTTTGAGGATGTGCCCTACCTACAATCTCTATCAAGCGCTCCTATCCCTTGGAGACCAGGTGGAGGTGCTACAGCCTCAATCTGTACGAGAGGTGATGGCGAACTTTGCCAAGACCCTCAGTGATTATTACCGCCCAACAACCGAAGAGTAATGGAACCACTCAATTTTATCGCTATAGACTTTGAAACCGCTACTGGAAGGCGCGACTCGATCTGTGAAGTAGGCATCTGCCTAGTACGCCAAGGAGAAGTGGCCGATACCCGCTCGTGGCTGGTACAGCCAGAGGACAATCGCTACAGCTACTGGAATATGCAATGCCATGGCATCACACCCCGCGACACCGCTACCGCCCCCTCATTTCCCGAGGTGTGGCAGGAGTTAGCAACTACTTACCTCACCGATATCCATACCCTAGTGGCACACAATGCCCCATTTGACCGAAGTTGCTTAGAGCAGTCGGCAGAGCACTATCAGTTCGCTTTGCCTGAGCTCAACTGGGAGTGCACCCTCAAACAGGCACGCCAAACCTATTCCTTCGGGTGCCACACCCTCACCTTCCTCTGCCAGCAACTCTCCATCCCCGAAGGTCGGCACCACCGTGCCGGCGACGACGCCGAGATGTGTGCCCGCCTCTACCTCCGAATCCTCCACGACCGCAAATAATGTCTAGTATTACCAACAACTCCAATGATAATTGGGATAAGGAGGCCTGTTTATGCCACCAAAAGGAGATGATTGATATCTTGAAGGAGACTTGTAACCCTCCATTGTGATTGGATAGCTAAGAGGCGATTAGGGTGGGATTTCTGTGGTGTCATTTTGCAAGTACTGAATGGAGTAAAACTCTTCCTAGTTTAATGAGGTTTTTTGCTAGTAGGTGATGACTGGACATCACTGGAGTATAAGTTGGGAGCATGTTTTTACGGTCTTGGTATTAGGGACTGTTGGTGCTGAGGCTTTTTGCTTTTTAAGTGGAGGTAATATCGGCTTAGGTATCTATTCATTATTGTGGCGGTGGGTTACCAAAAAATTGGTAAGTTTGTGGTTGAATAGAGTGGCTATCAGAGAGAGCAGTTTTTGTAATGGAAATAGATGGAGAGGAGTACACTCCACAGCAAGGTGGGGTGGAGGATCGCAAAGCTTTTGTCAATAAGTTTTGGGACTTTGTGGAGGGGCATATCTTGGAGCGTGCCTTCAATGGTCGTATGATCGCGTGGATCGTGGCGATTGCCCTCTATGCGGTGGTGCAGGTGGCGTACAACTACTCTGCGATGCGTAAGATCCGTATGATCTCTACTAATAATACCACGCTACAGGATCTCCGAATGGAGCATATCACTCTTTCTACCGAGCTAATGAATGATAGTCGTATCACTAGTATCGAAGAGCGGGTAGAGGCGGCAGGGCTATCGATCTGCACACCCACTACAGCACCTATAGAGATTGAGAAGTAATGACGGGCGAGGATCTACGAGAGAAGTCGCGGCAACGCAATAGCCTACAGCGGACTAAGCGTATCCACAAGGGGTGGGAGCTCTACATGAAGTTTGGGCTCTTGCTCCTTTTGTTGGGGGTGGTGGTACTGGTAAAGGTGGTCATTACCTCTACTGTACAGGCGAAGCAGTGGGAGTCATTGGTTCGCTATGCTGGGAAGTCGCGGAGTGCCATTGACCCCCTTCGGGGCAATATCTACAGTGACCAAGATGTGCCAGTAGCGATTACGGTGCCAAGGTACGAGGTAGCTCTTGACATGGGAAGTGACTCCTTTGATGGAGAGTTTTTTGAAGCTGGAGTGCAAGAACTCTCCGAGGGGCTTGCAGAGGTAGTTGGGGGGCAGTCGGCTGCTAGCTACAAGCAGGGGCTTTTGCGAGCTCGCCAGAAGCGCTCGAAATACTACCGCCTATTTGGTTCTCGTGAGCTCTCCTACACCGAGCTTCAGGCACTGCTAGAGCTCCCTTTCTTCAAGGGTCGCTCCAGGTATCACTCGGGCTTGATCACCACAAAGTATATCCGCAGGGAGCACCCCTATGGCAATCTTGCCTTCCGTACCATTGGGCGAATCATGAATGAGCCCGACTCCTTGGGTATGACGCACGGCAATAGCGGGTTGGAGATGAGGTTTGACTCCCTCCTCTGTGGCAAAGCAGGAGTGAATCGCTGGGTGCGGGTGCCCCCACGGTGGGAGCCAGTGGAGGAGGTGCCTGCCACCAATGGAATGGACGTCTATACCACGCTCAATGTGGATATTCAGGATATCGCCGAGAAGGCACTTCGTCGTAAGTTGGTGGAGGTGGATGCCGATTGGGGCTGTGTGGTGGTGATGGAAGTGGCTACTGGAGCGGTGAAAGCTCTAGCCAATCTGGATCGTATGGGCGAGGGAAACTATATGGAGCGAACCAATCATGCTCTAGCCGACCTGATTGAGCCCGGCTCTACTTTCAAAGCGATCTCCATGCTGGGGGTACTGGATCGAAAGGGAGTGAACCCACAGGATACCGTGGATGTGGGGAATGGTCTCTACACCATCGGCCGAGGGCTTACAATCCGTGACCATAATGCTCACAAAGGGGGATATGGCAAGATTACCTACAATGAGGCAATCTACTTCTCCTCCAACGTGGGAGTGGCAAAGGCAGTCCTGAAGACCTACGGCGACGACCGTCAGGGCTATCTGGATGAATTGAATAAGATGACAATCTTTGACCAGATTGACTTTGAGATCCCAGGCACTGCCCGCCCACGCTTTCAGCAAGATGTAGAGAAGTGGTCCAATAGTACGATGCCGTGGAGCTCTTATGGCTATGAGATATTAATGCCACCAATCTACACGCTTCGCTTCTACAATGCCGTGGCAAATGGGGGTAAGATGATGGAGCCCTACCTGGTTCGCGAGGTAAGTAGCGGTGATAAGATTGGTTACAAGCGAGAGCCCAGGGTGGTGAATAAGCAGATCGCATCGTCTAAGGCGATTGAGGAGCTTCAACTGATGCTCCGTGGTGTGGTGACGGAGGGTACGGGCAAGGCAATGGACTCGCCCTATGTCGCAATTTCGGGCAAGACGGGTACCGCCCAACGACTTGGTGGAGGTGCCTTTAAAGGGGCAGGCCACAACGTAACCTTTTGTGGCTACTTCCCAAGTGAGCGACCACTCTATAGCTGTATTGTAGTAGTGAGCCGTCCGAGAGGCGTTTACCCTTCGGGTTCTATCCCAGGGGCAGTGCTTCGTGAAATTGCGGAGAAGACCATCGCCACTTCCTACACCCAGTCGCTTGGTGAGGTGCTTCCCGATTCTTTAGCCACCTTTGGCCAGAGGGTGCTGGGCGGTACCACTGAGGGGGTGAAGCATGCGATTAAGTATACAGGAGCAAAGGTAGATCAATTACATAGCAGTGGTACAGAGTGGCTATCGCACCAAGGAGGGGATAGCCTACAGATACTAAGTGCACTCAAACCAGAGGTAGGCACGATGCCCGACCTCATGGGGATGAGTGTGATGGATGCCCTCTACCTTGCCGAAAAAATGGGGCTAGATGTTCGGCTCAATGGACAAGGAGGAGTGGTAAAACAGCAATCAATCCATAAGGGAGGAAGGACAAAGCAAGGACAGTTATTAATATTGATGCTACGCAACGAGTAGAGTATGAAACTAGATAGATTGATGAAAGGAATCGCCCACGATGTAGTGTCGGGCGAACTAGATAAGGAGATTCGGCAGATTACGGCCGACTCAAGAGTGGTGGAGGAAGGCATGCTCTTTGTGGCACTCCGTGGAACGGTCACGGATGGTCACGACTTTATTGATATGGCTATTGAGAAGGGAGCCACCGCTATCCTATGTGAGGAGGTGCCTCAAGAGCGAAAGGAAGGGGTCACTTACCTCCGTGTGGAGCATACCGATGTGGTGATCGGTGAGGTGGCTGCCAACTTTTACGACCACCCTTCCCGTAAACTCAAGTTGGTAGGGGTGACAGGGACCAATGGTAAGACAACTATTGCGACACTCCTTTACCGCCTATTCTCCCACTTGGGGCATAAGAGTGGTTTGGTATCAACCGTCTGCGTGATTGTGGATGGGGAGGAGATTCCGAGTAAGCTCACCACCCCTGATGCGCTCACTCTTCAGCGATACCTCTGGCAGATGGTAGAGGCAGGCTGCGAGTATGCCTTTATGGAGGTCTCTTCGCACGCTGTCCATCAGCACCGTATCGGAGGCACCTATTTCAGAGGAGGTATCTTTACCAACCTCACTAGAGACCACCTTGATTATCATGGTACCTTCCTCAATTACCTCCACGCAAAGCAAGGCTTCTTCGATGGACTGCCCAAAGAGGCTTTTGCCCTCACCAATTTCGATGAAACCAATGGTATGGTGATGGTGCAAAATAGCGTGGCAGAAGTGCATACCTACGCCATCAAGCGAGATGCCGACTTTAAGGGAAAGATACTCGAGCAACACCTCGATGGTACCGATATGTTTTTTAATAATCACGAGGTCTATACACGCCTAGTGGGGAGCTTCAATGCCTACAATATGTTGGCGATATTTGGGGCAGCTATTTTGCTCGGACAGTCTGAGGAGGAGGTGCTAAGAGAGATGAGTCGGCTCACCCCAGTGGATGGTCGTTTTCAGACCGTCACCTCTCCCAAGGGGTATGTGGCAGTGGTCGATTATGCCCATACGCCAGATGCTCTCGTCAATGTGCTGGGGACGATTCAGGAGCTACAAAAGCACCACGGCGGTCGTATCATCTCAGTGGTTGGTGCGGGAGGTAATAGAGATGCTGGCAAGCGGCCCATTATGGCAGCTACCACAGCCAAGCTCTCAGATATCGTAATCCTCACTTCGGATAACCCTCGTCGCGAAGATCCCGAGCAGATTATCGACCAGATGATGGAGGGGCTCGATGAGGAGATGAAGCGACGTACGCTCAGGATCACTAGCAGAAGAGATGCGATCCGCACCGCCTGTACGATGGCGATGCCTAGCGATGTGATCCTCATTGCCGGTAAGGGACACGAGACCTATCAGGAGGTGAATGGCGTCCGCCACCACTTTAGTGATATCGAGGAGGTAGAGAAGATCATCGAAGGGGAGAAAGGAGGAGCTACCCACTGATGCTTTACTACCTATTTGAGTCGCTCAATGCACAAGGTGTCCCAGGAATGGGTGCCTTTACTTATATCTCTACTCGCGCGGCCCTTGCCCTTATCGTTAGTCTACTGATCAGCACATTGATCGGAAGTAAGATCATCGATTGGTTACGGAGTAAGCAGATGTCGGATGCCATTCGTCCCCTTGATATTGAGGGGCAGATGGCAAAGGTTGGGACCCCCACTATGGGCGGTATCATCATCATCATTGCCATTATTATACCCACACTCCTTTTCAATAAACTCAATAATCTCTACATCATCTTGATGCTAGTCACCACAGTATGGCTGGGAGCCCTTGGCTTTGCCGATGACTATGTGAAGGTGTTTAAGAAGAATAAAGAAGGTATCCACGGCCGTTACAAGCTCATAGCTCAACTAGGACTGGGGGTGTTGGTGGCTCTGGTACTGATGACTAGTCCAGCGGTGGTGATTAAGGAAAACGTAGCCACCGAGACGGTCAATAAGGAGCTAGTGGTGAATCACTCCGAAGTGGAGACAAAAAGCACCAAGACCACGATTCCCTTTGTGAAGAATAACAACCTAGACTATAGCGACCTAGCCAAGAATCTTGGACTGAAGCAGAATGCCAAACTCTTTACCCTGATACTCGTGACGCTCATCTTTGTATTCATCGTGATGGGCGTCTCCAATGCAGCCAACCTCACCGATGGACTAGATGGCCTAGCCGCTGGCTCCTCGGCGATTATCGGCGTGGCACTCGGGATATTTGCCTACGTCAGTTCGCACATAGAGATGGCGAGCTACCTCAATATTATGTTTATCCCTGGAGCGGAGGAGCTGGTGGTCTATGCTGCTTCATTTATCGGTGCCACCGTTGGTTTCCTATGGTACAACTCCTACCCCGCACAGGTCTTTATGGGCGATACTGGTAGCCTTACCCTCGGCGGAATTATAGCAGTATATGCGATCATCATTCGTAAGGAGTTGCTCCTTCCTATCCTTTGTGGAGTATTTATGGTAGAGGCGCTTTCGGTGATTATCCAAACCGCCTACTTTAAGTACACAAAGCGAAAGACTGGTACCGGCCGAAGGGTATTCAAGATGAGCCCACTGCACCACCATTTCCAGAAACCAGCTGGAGTGATCGACGCAGTGATCCAAAAGCCTACTCGACCTATTGCTGAGGCAAAGATTACGGTTCGTTTTTGGTTGATCGGGATTCTCCTTGCAGTGCTCACCATTGTGACGCTCAAACTTAGATAAGTCATCATTATTATGAAGTGCAATTTACTTGTTTTGGGTGCTGGAGAGAGTGGCGTGAGTGCTGCCCTTTTGGCACAAGAAAAGGGGTATCGACCCTTTGTGTCGGACTCAGGTACCATTCGCCCAGAGATGAAAGCGGTGTTGACAAAGGCGGCAGTTCCCTATGAGGAGGGCGGGCATCAACTCCCCTATCTGAAGGATACAGAAGAGGTGATTAAGAGCCCTGGTATTCCCGATAGTGCTGAGGTGGTTCGCCGTTGTGAAGCACTTGGGTTACCGATCCTCTCGGAGATTGAGTTTGCTGCTCGTTACACTACCCCTAAGCAGTTAATCTCTATCACTGGTAGCAATGGCAAAACCACCACTACTACGCTGATTGACCTTGCCCTACGTGCTGCAGGAGTGCAGAGTGTAGCGTGTGGCAATATCGGAGATTCCTTGGCTCGGGAGGTGATGGAGGGGGGTGCCGACGTTTATACTATGGAGCTGAGTAGCTTTCAGCTAGATCATATGTACCGCACCCATAGCCATATTGCCCTTTTACTTAATATCACACCCGACCACCTCGATAGGTACGACCACCAATTGATCAATTATGCTCGTGCCAAGTGGAGAGTGTTTCAAAATCAAGGAGCAGGTGACTATGCCATCATCAATGCCGATGACCCGCATATCGCAGAGCTTCAGCAAGAGGCGCCTTTGCAGGCAGAGTTTGTCAAGACCTTTTCTACTCGCAATCCCAAGGCCTCTGCCTACTTTGATGGGCAATTAATTCACTTCGAGGGGGGTGTCACTTACGACTACACCCAGTTCCTCCTCAAGGGTCAGCACAATGCCGAGAATATTATGGCTGTGGGGCTAGCACTTCAGGCATATGGCGTGGATATTGATCGGCAAGAGGTGAGGAAATGCCTATCCACTTTCGGAGGTGTTCGCCACCGCACTCAGCTGGTCGGTACGTGGCATGGAGTTACCTTTATCAATGACTCCAAAGGTACCAACCTCGATGCTACAGCCCACGCTCTTGGTGCGATGCCCGATGCCAAGACGGTGCTGCTGCTCGGAGGTACCGATAAGGGGAACGACTATTCGCTTATTTTCGACCTGGTAAAGTCAAAGGCGAAGGCACTTATTTTTCTTACCCTAGATACCGATAAATTGCATCGTAGTTTTGATTGCCTCGCACTTCCCACCACCGTGGCACATAGTATGGCGGAGGCTTTTGAGCAGATAACAGCACTGGATTTGTCTGAGGGCGATGTGGTCTTGCTCTCTCCTGCATGTGCCAGTTTTGACCTGTTCAAGAACTATGAAGATCGAGGCGATCAATTTATTGATGCCTTTGAAACTTTATCATAATGGCACCCTTTATTTTGCTATTTTGCTGATAATAGGTACATTTGCAACGAAAGTGTTAGGTAATTAATGCTAATTTATAGGAGGAAAGATAATGATTGAACAGATTGGAACCAATGCAGGGCTCGTATGGCATGCCCTGAGTGATAGTAAGAAGCCATTGACCGTAAAGGAGATCCAAAAGAAAGCTGGTATACGCACCCAAGATGAAGTGCGCTTTGCACTCGGGTGGCTAGCCAAGGAGGGCAAGGTAACCTTTGATGGTTGCGATAAAGATTGCAAAATCTCTCTCCGCTAGGCTTTAGAAGTTTACTGGATATAGTGAGAGCCGATACTAGGCACCCTCTTCATTAGGGTACCTAGTATCGGCTCTCTGTTTTTACTCAAAGGGGCAAAAAACACTCACGTGCAAGAGCCCCGAGAGTGAATTGCGAAAGTATCGGAGTCAGCTAGTCTTTGTGCAATGAGAAATGGGAGTGAAACTGCGATCGGAGCTTGATGAAAGTTGAGTTGCAACTAAGCGTTTGCTTAGTTGCAACTCGTCATTTGCTTAGTTGCATCTAAACTTTTGCTTAGTTGCAACTCAGTTTTTGCCCCTAGAATAAGATAAAAAGAAAAAGGTGCTAAAGCGTTGAGATCAACACTTTAACACCTAATCTGCGGTATGGACGGGACTCGAACCCGCGACCCCCTGCGTGACAGGCAGGTATTCTAACCAGCTGAACTACCACACCGTGCTTTAGCCGTTGTTGTTATGGCTTTGCTCGGCAAAGATAGCAAGGATTTTTCAATCCACCAAATATTGCCGCGAAAAAGTATTTATTTTGTCGCCTAATCCCACCAGCAGTACCAGATATGCGACTTGTGTAGGTGCGATGCTAGGGAGGGTAGATTGGTCTCTACAGTGTCTTGGGCGTAGGCAAATAGATTCTTGGCTAGGGAGGTAGTGTCTCCGATAGGGGGGTAGGGGGTGTAGTACAGAACGGAGTCACTAGCGATCTTAATCACCACTGCTCCATACGATTCGTACCAATATCGGGCAATCTGAGCATGCTCCTCTGCCGTGGGGCATTCGTTCCAACCGCCATAAGAAAGATAAGTAAATACCTGCCAAGGCTCTTTTATCGGCATCTCTACTAAGATTGGTGTGCTGAAAAAAGTGAATTCTTCTGGGCAATCAGATTCAAATACCTCGCCATCTACCAGTTCTTTCCACGCATTAGCGCCCTCCTCCCCATCCGCCAGGTAGCTCTCTTTGAGTTCCTCAAGCCTGCGCTGGAGTATCTGTTGACCATTGTTTTCAGTGGAGTTGAGTAGTTTCGCCCGCCACTGCTGGAGCTTCACCTCGTCGTACCACTCAGAGAGCTCATCCAGGTAGTCAAAGAAGTCACCATATATCGACTCCAGTAGCACTGGGTAGTAGCCACTCACTTTCCAATTTTTGTATTTCTCCAGCCAAAGGTTCTTAACCTCCTCTTCAGTTAAATTAAGGTCCAGCTGAGATACCTTGCAATCCTTAAGAAGTGTCTTGATCCTCTCAAAAAACTTCTCTTGCGATTCCTGTTCAACAGCATAGTCCGTTTGATTTTTTCGTGCGATCTTTAAACCTTTCGCAGAGGTATAGTAATTCCATCCTGCTAGAGCAAAGAAAACTAGCGTGGAGTAGATCTGCTGGTGATTCATTAGCCGTAAGATGATGAGCAACATAACTAATATCGTGATTATGCCCCAAACGATCATCTGTCTAAGCAGAATACGGCTTGCCGTTTCCCAATCATTGGCTTTGATGCTCTCCTGAAGCTTTTGCCCCAGTTGATTAGAGGCCTTCTTTTTGCGTTGGTGGAGAAAGGAGACGACGAATATAACCACTGCTGCTATCGCAACAAACAGGAAAAGTTGAGTCTGATCCATTTTAAATAAATCTATTATGTATTCACAAAGGTAATAAGAGGTTACGATATTTGGTGAAGCGACGAAATATTTCTATCTTGCTGAAAAATCAAGAGCTACTTAAAGTGGATATTAAGTTATGAAGAAAGTGGTTGTATCATTACGGGCTTTACTCTCTGCTGGAGCCACCGCATTGCTGGGGGCTTTAGGCTTTTCGAGCTGTGCCGAGAATATCAATAATGGCATGGCAGAGTATGGCACGCCTACCGTACAGTATAAGCTCAAGCTAAAGGTGACCGACCAAGCAGATCAGCCTATCCCAGGACTTTCACTTAAAGCTATTGGTCAGAGCAAGACAAGTGATGCGGAAGGAAAAGCATTGATAGAGGGGCGGGATACAGGATTTTACAAAGACCACGAAATAGTGGTAGAGGTGAAAGATATCGATGGTGACGCCAATGGCGTAGTGAAGGATCAGGTGAAGCATATCGCCATATCCAAGAGCGACTTTACCAGTCATCAACCTAAAGGGTGGCTGAATGGCACTGTGGAGAAGGAGATCAATCTAAAAGTGGAGCGATAATGAAAAGAAAGTATCGCCAAGTGAGGGCAAAGCTGGCAGCAGGCACATTGATACTGCTCGGTGGACTAGGTGTGGCAGGTTGTAAGACTAGCCAAAAAGTAGAGCTCACTCCTAGAGAGCGGGCGAGGGAGGCGTTGCGGCTCGACTCTATTCCCGACCGTTATCCCGAAGCTGTGGCAATGTATGGCACTCCCTACCGAGAGTTTCAAGAGCAAAAACAAGTACCTACTCAACCAAAGAAAAAGAAGGATAAGTGATGTCGCTTCTCTTTCCACAAAAACAACCCTCGCTTGAGCCGACTCTGAAGCAAAGACTCGCTCTCAATGCCCATCGGGTACTTCGAGACGAAGCGATCAGAGAGCATCAGATGACCACTCTCTTTTGGGAGTGTACTCTGCGGTGCAACCTCCATTGTGCCCATTGTGGTAGTGATTGTAGGGTAGAGAGTGGGGTGGAGGAGCTGAGTGTGGAGGAGTTTCTCGGGGTGATTGACCGACTTACCCCGCACATTGATCCGCACAAACTCTTGGTGATCTTTACTGGTGGCGAAGCACTGGTGCGTAGAGATATAGAGGAGGCGGGGCTGGCACTCTACCATCGTGGCTATCCGTGGGGGATTGTGACGAATGGTATGCTCCTTGACGAGAAGCGACTTGAGAGCCTTCAACGAGCGGGCATTCATACCGCTACGGTGAGTCTGGATGGCTTTGAAGAGGTACACAATAAGATGCGGGGGCACCCCCTTAGCTATGCACGAGCTTGGCGTGCTATCCAATTACTTTCCGAGGCAGAGGATATTGTGTGGGATGTGGTTACTTGTGTCCATCCCTTGAATTATGATTCACTCCCTGCATTGCGTCAACAATTGATTGATCTAGGGGTAAAGCGGTGGCGACTATTCTCCATATTCCCAGTGGGGCGAGCCGCTGAAAACTCTCAACTACAACTCTCCGACCGGCAGTATTTCGACCTGATGAACTTTATCTGCGAGACCAATGAGCAGGGCAAGCTACTCGCACAATATGGTTGCGAGGGGTACCTTGGTCGCTTTGAGGGGAGCGTGCGGGAGCAGTTCTATATGTGTCGTGCTGGGGTGAACATTGCCTCGATCCTCTGCGATGGCTCTATCAGTGCCTGCCCCAGTATCCGTTTCGATCACAAGCAAGGCAACATTCATCACGACGACCTTTGGGAGGTATGGCAAAATCGGTTCGAACAATACCGCGACCGTAGTTGGGCAAAACGAGGACCCTGTGCCACCTGTAAAAGCTGGAAGAACTGCCTCGGTAATGGGATGCACCTCCGTGATGATAATGGCGACCTCCTGGTTTGCCACCTCGACCGCCTCAAAGCTGGTGCCCACCGCTAGCAAAGGCGTACAATAGTTATTGTGTGGGTCTTGGGCAGCTGCACCACAATCATTTATATCTATTAATACTGTAAGTTTTTTTATTCATGATACCACGATTTGAAGAGATTTGGATACCGGCACTGAAAGAGCTATCCTCAGGGGCTGTAATGAGAGCTAAGGATCTACGAACTCCCTTGGCAAAATTTTTCCAATTAACGGATGAGGAAATAAATACTATGTATCCGTCTGGAAATGGAGAAATATTTTCGGATCGCATTTCTTGGGCTTTATCGTATCTTTTTATCGCAGGACTTGTGGAAAAGCCTCAAAGAGGCGATTATAAAATCAGTAAAAAGGGCTTGTCAATGCTTTCTTCATGTGCTGATGATAAGATTAATTCGTATATCAAGGAGACTGTGAATGCGAATACTTCTAAGAAGAGCACTAAAAATAAGAATGCAAATAACACTTCTTCCCGAATAGAAAATATTGATGAGCATACTCCAGAAGAAGAATTGGCAGACTCCTATAATAGGATAAAGCAGAATGTTCAATCTCAAATTCTGACTACAATTCTAAGTAAACGACCACAAGAATTTGAAAGATTAGTCGTGGAGTTACTTCAAGCAATGGGTTATGGCGGTGAGGTTAAAAACTCTGGAGTCGTTACTAAGCTCTCCAACGATGGTGGTATTGATGGTATTATTAAAGAGGATATCTTAGGTTTTAACCACATTTCTATACAAGCAAAGCGATATGCATTAGGTAATAATGTTTGTCGTAATGAGATCCAGAGTTTTGTAGGTGCAGTTGCTGGAACTCCATCAAAAAAAGGAGTCTTTATTACAACCTCTGATTATACAAAAGGGGCAATTGGCTATGTAGAAAGTCTCAATGGTTCTCCAACTATTATTCTGATCAATGGGCAACAATTGTCAGAATACATCTACGATTATGGTTTGGGATTACAGACGGAAAGGGTCCTTAAAGTCATGAAGATGGATATGGACTACTGGGATGCAATGGATAACGCACTTTAACTTTTCGTATAAATAAGAGAAGGTTGCACAAAGACAATCGACTTCGTTACTTTTGGTATTTGGTCTCTGTTACTTACGTCAGTATGCTACTTTCGCCTCAGTGGGTCTTGCATCTTGTTTTTTATAGTATCGCTTAGTAAGTTGATAGGTTGGGGTGCATTAGTTGGTCTCAGCTATGGATTGACGCATTATGCCTGCTTTCAGTGCAATAGTTTCGAAAAGGAGGAGCATGGTACAGATATTCCAATGCCAGATCCTTGTGAGTAGATCTTTTGAGATTCGGATTATTTTGAATATATTGCTTTGACTGCTTGGGATGGTAGGTGCCGAGCAGATATTTACCCTGTTGGGAGGAGTGCAATTAATTATTTATGAGAGAGGAAGAAAGTATGATCCAACAACTTAAGGAGTGGCTGAGAGAAGGAGATTTTGCGAAGGTGCGAAAGGAGTTGGAGCCTTTGAGGAGTGCCGATATCGCCGATTGTATGCTGGAGATGGAGCCGAAAGAGGTGCTGCTGGTTTTTAGTCTTCTTCCTCACCACAGTAGTAGATACCTGTGCATTATTGATTTACTTCGCACTTGCGAGCCTATTGTTGTAGCGATTTCTGCATTGAGACTATCTAAGTATTCAAGTGGCTATGATAGAGATGGAGGCCTTTGCCGGAGGGTGAAGCGGATTTTCTAGCGAAACTATTTGTCTATTTCCATTATTTGTGTATCTTTGCCAACGCAATCCAAGCAATGCTCTCTACAAATGCCCAAGTGGCGGAATTGGTAGACGCGCTAGTTTCAGGTACTAGTGTCAGCAATGACGTGCAGGTTCGAGTCCTGTCTTGGGCACTAGTGATGATTGCATCGACATACAGGCGCAGGTGGCGGAATTGGTAGACGCGCTACTTTGAGGGGGTAGTATCGGTTTAACGATGTGTGAGTTCGAGTCTCATTCTGCGCACGATTTTTGTTTTTGCTATAATTTTTGTGGCTTTGGGAGTAATTCCAAAGCCATTTTTTTGCCATACTCATGCTATCTCTGTTGCTTTTTTGAGACTGTTGCACGAAGGCGATCTGCTTCGTTACTTTCGGGATTCGGGCTCGGTCACGTACGCTAGTACGCTCCCAGCGCCCTCACCCTCAGCGCCTTGCATCTCATCCTTCTTCAAAGTCTCAGCACATTTGAAGCAAATGTGCGAGAATGGCACTTCGTGCAAACATTCTCTTTTTAGAAGGAAAAGGGGCAAGGATTTGTTAGTGTCGAAAATTAATACTACCTTTGCATTTAGAAATCGCGGGGTGGAGCAGTGGTAGCTCGTTGGGCTCATAACCCAAAGGTCATAGGTTCGATCCCTATCCCCGCAACTAATTGAAAAGAGGCTAGCTTCATAAGAAGTTAGCCTCTTTTACTTTTATGAGACTGTTGCTCGAAGGCGATCTGCTACGCCTAGGCTTCCGTAAGGATGCCAAGGTACATAAAGTTGCTTTCGGAGTTCGGTCTTGGTCACGTACGTGAGTACGCTCCCTTCGGCCCGTTAGGGCCTTGGTGCCCTACGTGCACCTTGCCCTCATCCTCAGGCCTTGCATCTCATCCTTCGTGCAAAGTCTCAGCACATTTTAGCAAATGTGCGAGAATGGCAATTCGTGCAACATTCTATGTAAGGGATTAATTCTATATTTTTCACTTCCTTAATCAGCGAATAGGGAATTATTTATGTATCTTTGTGGGTGAAAAGTAAGTAAGAAGGTTTATAAACTTATTAGGTAAAAAAAAGATTATGGAGATTATCAGTATTCATGGACGAGAGATTCTTGACTCTCGCGGAAATCCCACGGTTGAAGTAGACGTAGCACTTGCATGTGGTGCCTTTGGTAGGGCAGCTGTGCCAAGTGGAGCTTCTACAGGCGAGCACGAGGCATTGGAGCTTCGTGATGGTGATAAGTCACGCTACCTTGGTAAGGGGGTGACAAAGGCTGTGGAGAATATCAATAATATTATTGCACCTGCTTTGATTGGTGCCGATGCAAGCAATCAACGTTTGATCGATAAGATGATGATTGATCTTGATGGTACTCCTACTAAGAGCAAGCTAGGTGCTAATGCGATCCTAGGCGTGTCACTAGCTGTGGCTAAGGCTGCTGCTGATGCACTTTGTATGCCACTTTATCGCTATATCGGTGGTACCAATGCACACATTTTACCAGTGCCAATGATGAATATCATCAATGGTGGTAGCCACTCTGATGCCCCTATCGCATTCCAGGAGTTTATGATTCGACCTATCGGAGCTACCAACATGAAGGAGGCTGTACGTATGGGTGCGGAGATTTTCCATGAGCTTAAGACGGTACTTCACGATCGTGGACTTAGCTCTGCAGTAGGAGATGAGGGTGGTTTTGCCCCTGCTCTGGATGGTACTGAGGATGCTTTGGGTTGTATCCTTAAGGCTATTGATCTTGCAGGCTACAAGGCTGGTGAGCAGGTAACCATTGCTCTTGACTGTGCTTCGAGCGAGTTCTATGAGGATGGTATCTACAACTACGCTAAGTTTGAGGGCCCAAATGGTGCCAAGCGTAATCGTGAGGAGCAGGTTGCTTATCTTGTAGAGCTAATCAATAAGTTCCCAATCGATTCTATTGAGGATGGTATGAGCGAGAATGATTGGGAGGGCTGGAAGCTACTTACCGAGGCTATTGGCGACAAGTGCCAGTTAGTGGGTGACGACCTCTTCGTGACCAATGTGGACTTCCTCCGCCGTGGTATCGCTGAGGGGTGTGGCAATTCTATCCTCATCAAGGTAAATCAGATCGGTACCCTTACCGAGACGCTTGATGCTATTGATATGGCACACCGCCATGGCTATACTAGCGTTACGAGCCACCGCTCTGGTGAGACTGAGGATGCCACTATTGCTGATATCGCTGTGGCAACCAACTCTGGTCAGATCAAGACTGGCTCAATGAGCCGCTCCGATCGTATGGCTAAGTACAACCAGCTGCTCCGTATTGAGGAGGAGCTTGGTGAGGTAGCACAGTTCGGTTACCAGCGCATTAAGTAAGCTGATTGATACATAAGTAAATGGGCTAGATCATCATTGGATGGTCTAGCCCATTTCATTTTCTATGTCTATGATATCTATCGGATTAGTTTGGTGATAATGCTCTTTTAATGTATATTTGGAGAGTTAAATGATACTATGATTTTCATGTTGGTAAAGGGCTGGTGGTAGTTCTATCTTCTGTGACAGTTTTCTGCTTTTCATTATTTGCATTTGCAGATGATGTGTCTACTACAACGCAACTAGCTTTTGTTGAGCAAGAAGTTTTGGCGGGGAGTGCTCAAGGAGATGATGTTCAAATGCATTGTGCATGGACCTCTTGTGCCGGCACCTATTGCGATGATACACTTGCTGACCAAGAGTTCCTCGTTGAGTATATGGAGGCTTTTGATCAATGTTACGACTAAGTTGTAATTCTATGAAGCTAAACACATTTTTCATTCTGATGTTGCTTTTATTTGTTGCTCAACCAATTAGTGGGCAATCATTTCGAGCTATGTACGAAGGAGAAAAGGTGAACTTGTATGATGGAGAGGTCATGCGCGACCTCTTCATTCTACAGATTTCACGTGAGGGATTAAGCTCCTTTCAAAGTTATTTCACCCTACAGCGAGACTCCATCAGAGATGCTTGCGTACAGCAGGGGATAAGTACCCAAGAGACGGTGGCGAGAATGCGGTCGATACCACCAGGGACAAAGTGTAGGCTTTATTACAATCCTAGAGAAAATAAGTATACCGAAATGGATTATGGTCTCTATTACTTTAAGGCAACAGAAATTGCCAGCAAGTTGGATGTCGTATTTGAAGACTCTACAAAGGTGGTTTTAGGCTTTCATTCTGAAATGGCAAAAGCTCACTATTATGGAAGAGATTGGGTTATTTTCTATACGACAGAGATCTCGTTGCCTTATGGACCTTGGAAAATAAATGGTTTGCCTGGTGTGGTTACTGAAGCCTACTCAACTGATGGCGCGTATAGATTTCAATTAAAGGGATTTGAGGTGTCTGAAAAAGAGATTGATATCACCATCCCAACAATGATGCTCAACCAAGCTGTTATAGAAGTTAGTAGTAAAGAACTTGCGTGGATTCGAAAGCAAGCGGCTTGTATGGACTTAAGGCCAATCATAAAGAAGTATTCAAAGAACTTTGATATGAGTGGAATGTATCACGATAAGATTGATCAAAGGTATCGCGAATTATCCAAGCGATACCAATATATAGAGCAATAACTTCTATGCTGAGACAATGGTGTCTTGAGGTAGCAATAAAAAGGACGTAATGAAAATATCATTAAGAGACAAATGGCGATTAATTAGACTTCCTTATTGAGTCTTTAGTCTGCTATAAAGTCGGGAAACCAAAAAAACAATCAATAAGCACCCGACCAAAGCAATAAAACCTAAGCCTGCGGAATTGAGGATATTGGATTGGGTTGGTGGCGATGCTTTTTTAATGTATATTTGAAGAAGTTAAATGATACTATGATTTTCATGTTGATAAAGGCCTGATGACAAATGAAAGTACGGATATTATATTTTGCTCTGCTCTTGTGTGCCACCGCACTACCACTCTCTGCTCAGTCCTATTTTGCTTTATACGAAGGGAAGGAGGTCAATCTATATGATGGAGAGGTGTCGGAGGATCTCTTTGTCTTGCAAATTGCCCCAAATGGTGATAGTTCCTTTAGGAGTTATTATAATGTAAAGAGGGATTCAGTAATGTATGCTGGGCTGGC
This sequence comes from Porphyromonas sp. HMSC077F02, assembly GCF_001815465.1. Classification (NCBI taxonomy): domain Bacteria; kingdom Pseudomonadati; phylum Bacteroidota; class Bacteroidia; order Bacteroidales; family Porphyromonadaceae; genus Porphyromonas; species Porphyromonas sp. HMSC077F02. The sequence continues at coordinate 160,060 of NZ_KV820637.1, forward strand.
AAAGGGTTCAAGAGATTATGACCTAGTCAAAAAGATGAGGGAGTTTCCTCGTGGCGTCAAAGATCAACTCTATTACAATTCTAAGCTACAGGAGTATACGGAGCTAGTCTATGGGGTCACTTTCTTTAAGACGGTGGAGAAGGCACCAAATATCAGTTATCAATTTGGTGATGACACTCAAGTGATTTGTGGATATCCCTCCGAGGTGGCTACCGCTACACTTTATGGTCGAGAGTGGGAAGTCTATTATACCAATGAGGTACCTATTCCTTATGGACCGTGGAAGCTTATTGGGTTGCCAGGGTTGGTTACTCAGGCTCGCAGCCTTGATGGTGCTTACTCTTTCAAGCTTATTGGTTTTGAGAAAAGTGAGCAACCTTTGGAGGTAGCGGTCCCTCAAGTATTGCTTAGTAACCCTGTTATGGAGGTTAGTAAGGATGAGCTTTTGTGGATACGTAGGCAAATGGAGTGCGGTGACAGTGGTCCTGTTTTTAGGAAGTATAGCAAAGGTTATAATGATAGTGGAATGTACCACGATAAAGTAGCTAGGCGTTTCCGCAATCTATCAAGGCGTTATCAACACATTGAGAAATAGGTGAGGTGTTAGAGGGTTCGCAAGATGAGACAGCTCTTTATACTTGTATTAGTGCTACTAGCACTCCCTGGTACAGTTCTCTGGGCACAGACGGAGCTAAGGGGCATTGTGGTACAAAGTGACGATGGCTCGAGAGTGAGTGGTGCTATGCTGTTTCTTATTGATGCTGAGACCAAGCAGTCGCTAGCTACTTCACAGAGCAATGATGATGGGCAGTTCCTTTTTAAGTGTCGTACTTTGCTAAAGGAGGGGCAGTCGCTTATCGTGAGAGGGTCACTCCTCGGATATAAGGCTTATAAGGAGGCACATTATTTTCATAAGGGGCAGGAGCTGAAGATTGTGATGGAGGCCACTTCGTATCAACTAAAGGAGGTGAAAATCCATGCGCCGGCCATTAGGGAGGAGGGGGATACTATTATCTATCGCACCTCTGCCTTTGCCCAAAAGCAGGATATGACGCTCTCGCAAGTGATTGAGCGTATGCCTGGGCTCGAGGTGGTAGGAGGTGGACAGATTCGCTTTGAAGGCAAGGCGATCAATAAGTTTTATATTGAGCAAATGGATCTCCTTGGGCGTCGGTATAGCATTGCTAGTAATAGCCTTCGCCCCGATGATGTAGCAGCGGTGGAGGTGTATCGCCATCACGAGCCTATCCGTATGCTCTCTGAGCACTCTTTATCGGATAGGGCGGCACTCAATATCCGGCTGACGGAGCGTGCGAAGGGGCGTTGGCTTGCGTGGCTTTCGGCGGGCGTTGGAGCGGCTCCTTTGCTCTACGACTTGAATGCTCGTGCGATGAGGTTTAATGCCACGACGCAGGGAATCTATCTTGCCAAAGCCAATGACACGGGTAAGGATGTGTCGGCAGAGCTCAGGGAGCAGGAGCTCTCTATGAGCCGCAAGCTTTCCTTTTCGCTTAGCCAGTTTGCATCGCTCGACTTCTACCAGAGTATGGGCGAGGTGATTAAGGATTCACCTGTGGGGAAGCGGGCTAGGGCCAATCACTCCTATGTGTTGTCCGGCAATCAATTGGTCAAGCTTGGTCAGCATCAATTCCTTCGGCTGAGTGCTACCTACCTAGATGAGCAACTTGCTTCCTCTCGGGGTGAGACGATTGAGTACACAATGCCCAATGGCGAGGTGAAGCACCTTTCGAGCGATCAGCAGTATCAGTTGCACGAACGCAGTATGGTGCTAAGTGGGGAGTACGAGCATAATGGTGATCGCTCTTTCTTCTTGAATAAGAGTAAAATAGAACACCAGTCTAAGAGGAGTAACGACCTCCTTCGGCAAGATATGAAGGATTATAGCCAAGAGCTATCGCTCCCCTATCTCAGGGTGGAGAATAGTACGGAGTGGCTCTTCAGGGTAGGGGGCACTCTGGTGAAGCTAGATAATGTGGCTAAGTATCTCTCTCGCCATCACTCTATGGAGATCTCTCTACCACTTTCGCAATCGGTTGCCAGTCAACTCTTTGATAATAGTTTGATGCTGGGGATTAACTGGCGGTGGGGTGCTCATCAACTTGATAATAATTTCCAATGGGATATACAGCAACACCGTATTGGTGTGGAGAGTAGTTGGCTACCCAATCAAGGTACCCCTCCTTCTGACTACCTCTCAAGTAGCCTTACTTGGCAACCTGAATACAATTGGAAAGACCACGGGTGGCACATTAAGCTACAATTGCCTATTAGTTACTTCTATTTTCGCTACCCCGAGAGTCAGGAAGGCTTTGTGAAGTCGGATCCCTTGATCTCTGTGAGTAAGTTTTGGGATAATAATTTCAAGATCAATGGCTCTTACCAGCTTATTCATAATATAGTGGGTGCTGCCAAGCAGTTTCCAGGGCTTAAGCTGAGGGATTCGCGGCAGCTCTCTGAGCAGTTGCCCCGACCTTATCAGGGCTATGGGCACTTTGCTAGGTTGGGACTCTCCTACACAGTACCTATGACGGGCACTTCTATTATCGGAGGCGTGCACTTCTCGGAAAACCAACGACGCTACACTTCATCAACGGGGCTGAAAGAGGGCTATATCATTTACAAGCAAATTGAGAAGCCTTCTACCTCAAGTCGGGTGGGTGGTAACTTACGACTCTCTCAAACCTTTTGGAAGGCCAATTTGGATGTTGCGTTGCAGGGGTCGTATGACCGCACTTGGTCGGAACTCTATTTGCAACAGCAGATGTTGGCACTCCTCTCTGATAGTTATGTAGGGCGGTTAGAGATGCATTACCGTCCGATTCCCGATCTTTCCATTGATTACGAAGGGTCGCTTATTGGTAATGTAGCAAATGAGGATGGTGGGCGACTGGAGCATCTGCCGAAGTTGCTTCAGCAACGACACAAAGGGAGCCTTCTATTTTGGTTGGCAGAGAACTGGTCTGCTACGCTCTCTGCTGAGTATCACCATACGTCGGAGCGGAATAGTAAATCTTATGCCGAAGCGACCTTTTTGGACTTCGCACTAAAGTATGATACCAAGAGGTTTGGTGCGGAGCTCAACCTCTCCAATATTACCAATCAGAAAGCGTACGAGGTGATCACTATCAAGGAGCCACACACCTTCCGGGCAGTAACGCCATTGAGGCCTTTTGAGGTGCTTTTAAGAGTCAAATTCTCATTGTAATGAAAAAGGGGGCAAGTCAAATGAGACTTGCCCCCTTTGGTTTACTGACTAAAGGTTATTCAGTGGGTGCTGTGGCAGGCTTTGGGAGCTTGAAGCTGACAGGGATGGTAAAGCGGACTCTTACTGGCTGGCCATCCTGCATGCCTGGCTTCCAGTTGGGCATGGCATTGACCACTCTTAGCGCTTCGTTGTCTAGTAACGGATCTATGCTCCTAATGACTTTGGCATTGGAGACGGATCCATCCTTCTCTATGACGAATGAGACCATCACACGCCCCTCAACCTTGGCATCAACTGCCTCCTTGGGGTATTGGATATTTTGGCCAAGCCACTCCATCATTGCCTTTCCTCCTCCTGGGAATTCAGGCATATCATCTAGGTACTCAAAGACCTTTTCCTCTTGCACTGCAGGCTGGGCAAACTTAAAGCTGACTGGAAGGGTAAAGCGGGCTCTTACTGCTTGACCATCTTGCTTACCTGGTTTCCAGTTGGGCATCGCACTGACTACTCTTAGAGCCTCCTTATCTAGTGACTCGTGCACGCCCTTTGTTACTTTGGCATTGGAGATAGAGCCATCCTTCTCAATGATGAATGAGACGATCACACGTCCCTCAATATTGCCGTCAACAGCTTCCTTTGGGTATTGTATATTTTGGCTGAGCCACTGCATCATTGCTGCTTGCCCTCCTGGAAACTCAGGCATATCATCTAGGTACTCAAAGACCTTTCCCTCTTGCACTGCAGGCTGTGCAAACTTGAAGTTGATTGGCACGAAAAAACGAGTTCTTGCAGGTTGCCCATTCCCCATGCCTGGTTTCCACTTAGGCATGGCATTGACTATTCTTAGAGCCTCCTTATCTAGTGATTCGTACACCCCTTTCTTTACTTCCGCATTGGAGATGGAGCCATCCTTCTCGACAATAAATGATACCACTACACGCCCCTCTATCTTGGCATCTATCGCATCCTTAGGGTACTGTATGTTGTGGCTGAGCCACTGCATCATTGCTTTTCCTCCACCAGGGAATTCTGGCATTTCATCTAGCTTTTCGAAGACCTTGTCTTTGGTCGGTGGCGGAGCCACTTCTGTGATGGTGCTTGCTTCGGCCTGCTTGATCGTGACCATCTGAGTACCGAGTGCCAAGAAGGCAAGTACAGGTAGTGCCGAAAGTGCGTAAACTATGGCTAGTTTCTTGTTGGTTTTGTTCTTGCTGTTCATCATTACGATTCGTTTCTTTAGGTTTTGCATAGAAAATGAGAGCGAGGGTAGCTCTACCTTTCGGCCTAGTGTACACTCCAGTAGCTGATACTGGTAGGTCTTTCGGTCTCTTCCCTCTCGCAACACCCCTTGGTCTGCTAGGTACTCAAGGTTGGTGCGCAGTTGTTGGAGCAATCCCCACGCACATGGATTCCACCACTGTAAGGGCTGCAGCACCGTACTGATGATGATATCCCAATAGTGCTTCTGCCTAATGTGCTCCAGCTCATGCGACAGAATAGTGGGTGTGATATCGCTATTCGATAAGGACTTGGGGATAAAGATTGCCCTGCCAATCGTGAAGGGGGCAAGCTCTTCATCCACCTCATAAAGTGTGGCATTATGACTGAGCTCGCGCTTCGTGGAGGTGCGGCATAATCGATAGAGTTTGTACCCGCCCGAGGTGAGCCAGATGAGTGTACTCGCTGCACCAATAGCCCAAGTTGCCATCAGTACTCTGGACCAGTCTATTGAGTTTCTCTTTGTAGCAGGTGCAGTGATGGTTGGCTCCTCCTCTATCACAATAGTGAAGCTGGGGAGCAACCTATCTTGTGCCTCATCTATATCCCTTTCTGGTACTGCTAAAGAGATCAGGGGGAGCAAAAGGCTAGAGGCGATGGCGATGAGGTAATACCATCGCTTGGCACGGAGTAGGGTGCTTTTGCGAAGCAATACCACTCCGAGGAGGTAAAAGAGAGCAATCCCTATTCCCGACAGCCCTAGATATTTCAACCAAATCATCATACCACTTATTCCTCTTCAATTAGTTTCAGAATCTCCGAGATCTCCTCCTTGCTCACCTTCTCCTCCTGTGCAAAGTGTTGCACCAGACTTTTGTATGAACCTTTGAAGAAGTTGGCAACAATATACTTAATGGTTTTATCGGTGTACTCCTCTTGGCTTACCAAAGGGGCATAGAGGTGACCACGTCGCTTCCCCGTACGAGTAACATACCCCTTGCTCTCCAGCTTATTGACCACCGAAGCCACAGTAGTGTAGGGGGTGTCCGAATGCTCCATCAGGGGGATAGCATCGCTTATCTCACCCTCTCCGATATGCCATAGTGCACGCATAAAGTCCTCCTCAAGAGGGGATAGTCCGTTTAGAAAGTTAGGCTCACTCATATTGTTGTTATCTACGATCAATATCCTTATTACGATTTATTCGTAGCAAAGTTACGACAATTTCGTAGATAAACAAACTTTCGCCCAACATTTTTATCCCACATCGCTAGAAGTGGCTTGCAGACAAGCTTCTTGATTTTGATATTCCGGCAATATTCCGTAGCTCTGCGGAATGCATTCCGTATGCGTGCGGAATCTATTCCGTATACAGGCGGAATCCGTTCCGCACGCATACGGAATATGAGGTTGTGTGGTATTCCTGAAAATAGTACACACGGGTTCATGTATTCCTGTTATTGTATACACTGCTCATCTGTTATTCCTGAAAGTGTAGACAAATAGATAAATAATTGTGCTGATGACAGGGGATAACCACGAGAGGCGCAGGAGTTATGGATTAGGAAGGTCTTGCCATGTGGCATTCATTGGAGTGTTTATGGAAAAGGACCTCGGCAGAGGTCCGTGCTAAATAGGC
>NZ_KV820638.1:0-430 GCF_001815465.1 Porphyromonas sp. HMSC077F02
TGCGTGCGGAATGGATTCCGCAGGGCTACGGAATGCGTTCCGCACGCATACGGAATTCATTCCGCACCCTATGCGGAATATGTGGACGCTATACTATCGCATTCCTGAAAGTGTAGACACTCCATTTCTTCTATTCCTGAAAAAGTAGACACATCAGGGGTTACGCATTAGAAAAGGCTATTGTGCGAATGATGATATACAATCTGTTGAGGATAATGGCGTAAGAACCTCGGCAGAGGTCCCTCTTAAATAGGCACAGGTCGGAGGGGCGTTAGCCCCGAACGACCTGTGTGCAAGAGCATATTCACCACCCCCTTGACCCCGGCTGAGGGGTCAGACCTAGAGATAGGGTTGTCCGACCCTCCCCACCCCTCGGCCGGGGTCGCAAGGGTATTGTACACCTATCTATACACAGGTCTTCGGCACTGCG
>NZ_KV820639.1:0-18950 GCF_001815465.1 Porphyromonas sp. HMSC077F02
ATTTAGCACGGACCTCTGCCGAGGTCCTTACTTATAGACACCCTATTAAAATGTATACGGTAAGAACTTTCTAATGCGTAACCCATGAAGCGAGCCACCAAAGATTATCTACCCCTTTTTTGGTAACTTTGTGACTGAGGGAGAATGAGCATTGGGATACTAATATATATATGTGTGGAGAAAACTCTATGAGACGAATCAATATAGCCCTAGATGGGCACTCCTCTTGTGGCAAAAGCACCATTGCCAAGCGACTAGCTAGCCAACTCGACTATACTTACGTGGATACAGGGGCGATGTATCGCGGGGTGACCCTCTGGTCGCTCCGAGAGGGCCTTTGGTCCGATGGCCAACCTTGCGAGGAGGCCATCAGCCAGCGAGTGGCACAGGAGGTCACCCTCGCATTCGAAACAAAAGCAGATGGCCAGCACCTCCTCCTCAATGGAGAGGATGTAGAGCGAGAGATTCGGGGCATGGAGGTCTCCAACCACGTGAGCCCCATCAGCACCATCGCAGCGGTACGAAAATACCTAGTAGCCATACAGCAATCATGGGTTTCAGCAGGTGGTGTGGTGATGGATGGCCGAGATATCGGCACTGTAGTCATGCCCCATGCCGAGCTCAAGTTTTTCGTCACCGCCACACCAGAAGTACGAGCTGCCCGACGTGTGGCAGAGCTACGTAGCCGTGGCGACGAGGTGGGCTACGAGGAGGTGCTACAGAATGTAGAGGCACGCGATCGGATCGATAGCACCCGAGCCATCGACCCCCTTCGCCGTGCCGATGATGCCATCCTGCTAGACAATAGTGCACTATCCCTCGAGGAGCAACAGCAATTGGTATGGGAGGTGGCGATGCGCGTCATTCGGGGCAACTCCTCGGGCGAGCTATCAGTAGAGATCGATGAGGGGTCGGGCTTTTGCTTCGGAGTGATCCACGCCATCAGCAAGGCCGAGGCCGAGCTAAAGCTTCAGCGCCCCCTCTACTCCCTCGGCGATATCGTACACAACAGCGAAGAGGTTGCACGCCTCTCCCGAGAGGGGCTCCATGCAGTCGGCTACGACCAGCTACCATCGCTCAAGGGAGAGCGAGTACTCTTCAGAGCTCATGGCGAAGCCCCCAAGATCTACGAGGAGGCCCGAAAGCAGGGCATCGAGGTGATAGATGCTACCTGCCCTGTGGTACTCACCCTCCAAAAGCGGATCCGAACCAAGTACCTAGAGGGATTAGAAGAGGGACAGCAAATCGTGATCTTCGGAAAGCGAGGGCATGCCGAGGTGAATGGACTGGTGGGCCAAACCGATGGCACCGCCATCGTGGTACAATCGGTAGAAGAGGCACGTGAATTGATTGATCCTAATCGCGCTGTAGCACTATTTAGTCAGACCACTATGGATCAGAACCAGTTTGAGGCACTTCACACCGCCCTGCGTGAATGGGTTCACGAAGGGGTGAAGGTGGAGTGGTACGATACCATCTGCCGACAGGTCTCCAATCGGGTCCCCGAAATCACCCAGTTTGCCAAGGAAAAGGATTGGGTCTACTTCATCGCCGGAGCTCACAGCAGTAATGGCAAGGTGCTCTACCAAACCGCCCTACGTGCCAACCTTAATACCCACTTCATCACCTCCCCCGACGAGATCACCACTCCCCTCCCCTCCTGGGTACACACGGTGGGTATCTGCGGAGCTACCTCTACCCCAAGGTGGCAGATGGAGGCGGTAAAACAAAAAATAGAGGAGTGCGCATCCACTCCCCCACCTCACGACAAATAATCACTTTTTACCCCCTTGCATAAAGGGCAAAAGTGGAGATGCAACTAAGCATTTGCTGAGTTGCAACTAAGCAATTGACGAGTTGCAACTAACCGATTGCTTAGTTGCAACTAAGAAAACGCTAGTGTATAGTGCTAAGAATCAATCCATTACAAAAGGCGATTTTATCGGGCACAAAAGTCGAGAGTCTAATTGTCGGTAGTTGCCAAAGAAGGGTAATCAACAGCCTCTGTCTGAGACTGATGATAAAGCTATTTTTCACCTCAGCTGGAGAAAAATTACTAGCATTATGACGTATACAGGCAGTAGGGGGAATTCTAATTTTTCAGCTATGATAACTGTCTCGAAATATTGAGGTAACAGCGATAATTTTTGGTAGATTTGCGGAAAGGTGTGGGGTTAGTTGGGGGAGTAGAATAGATAATCAATTAAGGCATGACGAGTAATCATCAATGGGTTCGATGGATCTTGGCGCTAGTGGGGTGCCTAGCACTGCTCTTGCTAGTGGAGAGTTGCTCCAAGCAGTCGCCGATTCCCATGAGTGTGAGGAGGCTCTACCTTGTGATACTGGAAGAAAAGGATGAGGCTGGTAGATACCGTACGCTCATCAAGGAGGAGGGGTCGACGACGCCAAAACCTTTCATTGCTATCAAGGAGATTGAAGGTTTTGACCGCCATTATCAGGAGGGACAGCGATATCAGATCATCGTAAAAGAGTTGACCTCAAGAGGAGAGATAAGGTTTATATGGACAGGAAAAAATTGGCCGGAATAGGTGGAATAGCGATATGAGTGACGAAAGCTCTATAGTGAGGGAAGCCCCGACGCAGGCGTGGTGGCACCCCAATAGGCTCTTCATCGGTAGCAAAGCAATATGGGCTATAATGCTGGTACTGATGTCGATTAGCCTATGGATTGTTTTTTCTTCGACCAGCACCAAGGCGTTTGGCTCTTGGGCGAGTGGAGGTGGCTTCTTTAATATGTTTGGAAAGCACATACTTTCAATGGGATTAGCCATTGGGCTCTGTGTGGCGGTATCACATATTCCACTACGTTTCTTTAGGAAGTATGCGAGGCTCTTTTTATTTTTCAGTTTTATCCTACTCCTCTACGTGCTTTTTAGGGGCCAGGATCTCAATGATGCAAAGCGACAAATCTCACTCGCTGGTATCTCCTTTCAGCCTTCAGAGCTAGCGAGGCTTGCCTTGATCAACTTTGTGGCAACGCAACTGAGGTTCAAAGATGGGCGACACGCTTCGGCACGTAACTTCTGGGTGATATTCATCACCACCGGTTTATTTTGTCTGCCTATCTTCCTAGAGAATATATCGACAGCTCTGATCCTCGCCTCGGTGGTCTTTTGTATCTCTTACATGGGAGGTGCCAATCGGAAGATGATGAGGCGATTGCTTTTGGGGGGCTTAGGGGCTTTGGCATTGGTGATTATGCTACTAGTTTTGGTGCCAAGTATTCGAGAGGGAGGAGTAACTCGCTTGGGCACAGGCTATGCTCGAATTGAGCGATTCATAACGCAAGTGGGGGCACCTATCAATTCGGATACCTACAGCGATATTGATGGAAAGGATCTGCAGATTGTTTCATCACAAAGGGCGATTGCCAATAGCCACCTGCTGGGTGTAGGCTTTGGCAAAAGTGAGATGCGTAACCTCCTTCCCGAGCCATATTCGGACTTTGTATTTAGCATCTTGGTGGAGGAAGGGGGAATTGCCGCAGCTATCTTGGTGGTACTGACCTACTTGGCTCTATTCTTTATTATCGGAGGGATCGGAAGGCGTACCAATAGTGTCTACCAAACCCTCTTGGTACAGGGGATAGGGTTGATTATCACACTACAAGCCTTCCTGCATATGCTCATCTGTGTCAATCTATTCCCGATCACTGGGCAAAACCTCCCATTTATCAGTCGAGGTGGCTCTAGCTATCTAGTGACGGGGATTTACTTCGGCATCCTTTTGGCGGTAAGCCACGATAATAAACGGAAGGAGGAGGAGCGGATTGCCAAAGCAGGGGGTCTCAACCAAATAGTTGCTACAGAGGCGATCCCAGAGATGCCTCCAATAGAGAGTGAACCAATAGAAAATGTGGAGCCATGAGTACAAAACTAACCAATGTAATCATCAGCGGTGGTGGCACAGGGGGGCATATATTCCCCGCCATCTCTATTGCCAATGAGATAAAACGTCGATACCCAGAGTGTGAGGTGACCTTTGTGGGCGCCAAGGGACGTATGGAGGAGGAAAAGGTACCTGCAGCAGGGTATGATATCATCTTGCTACCAGTAGAGGGATTGAGCCGAGGCAAGAATCCCATTAAGCTATTCATCACCCTTTGGAAACTACTTAAGAGCCGACAACAAATCCGTAAAGAGCTAAAAAGGATCCGGCCACAAATCGTGATCGGTGTGGGAGGGTATGCCAGTGCCCCTACCCTTTTGGAGGCAAATGGGCTAAAGATACCGACTTTGGTGCAGGAGCAAAATTCATTTGCAGGCAAAACAAATAAATTAGTCGGCAAAAAGGCGGAGACAATTTGTGTGGCATACAAGGATATGGCTCGCTTTTTTCCGAAGGGAAAAAACCTCATACTTACGGGAAATCCAATCCGTAAGCAATTGGCTGATATACAACCACACGCTATAGAGGCGTATCAGCACTTCAAGCTAGACCCTAAAAAAAGAACGCTCTTAGTGATTGGGGGAAGCCTTGGAGCACGGACAATCAATGAGAGTATGGCAGCTGCCGTGAAGCTTTTTGCGAGCGAGCGGGAGACCATGCAACTCCTATGGCAGTGCGGAAAGGGCTACATAAAAGAGGGGCAAGAGCATCTCAAAAGCCAAGGGTTGGAAGATAAAAACATTGTACTCACTGACTTTATCAACCGTATGGACTATGCCTACTCGGTGGCCGATCTGGTGATCTCTAGGGCGGGAGCTAGCTCTATCTCGGAGCTATGTATGCTGGGGAAGCCTTCGATCTTGGTACCTAGCCCTAATGTGGCGGAGGATCACCAAACTAAAAATGCTCAAGCTCTGGTAGCGGATAACGCTGCGGTGATGGTGGCGGATGCCGACGCACGAGAGGCTTTGGTGCCGAAAGCTCTAGAGCTACTTGGGGCGGAGAAACAGCTGGAGGTGCTGGGCACCAATGCCCTGAAGCTAGCCTGTCCAAAGGCGGATGAGACGATCGTGGATGAGGTGGTGAAAATTGTGGAGAAGTGGGAAGCGAAGAAAGCCACAAAGAAGTAGATATGAAAGGGAAGAGTTATTTTTTCATCGGTATTGGGGGCATCGGCATGAGTGCCATTGCCCGCTATTTCCTTGCCGAAGGGGCCCATGTGGGAGGATATGATAGGATCCGCTCAAAGGTTTCCACGGCTTTGGAGGAGGCAGGAGCAGAGATTATCTATGAAGATCGTCCGGAGCTGATTCCCACCAAATACCAAGCACCTAGGGAGGTGCAGGTAGTCTACACGCCTGCAATACACGAGGATAATCATATCCGCCAATACTACGCACAGCACGGCTACGAGCAGGTGAAGCGTGCGGTAGTGCTGGGGCAGATCACCCGAAGGCAAAAAGCACTCTGTGTGGCGGGCACGCATGGTAAGACTACTACTAGTACACTTTTGGCTCATCTCCTTGAGCAGTCGCACATTGGTGCCAACGCATTTCTCGGTGGAGTTTCCCAAAATAGTGGAAGCAATCTTTACTTAAACCCCAATAGCCCTTATGTGGTTATCGAAGCGGATGAGTATGATCGCTCGTTTCATCAAATAACCCCAACGCACGCGATTATCACCTCTACAGAGCCAGACCACCTCGATATTTATGGAACACCTGAGGCATACCGAGAGGCTTTTCAGATCTTTGCCGAAAAGATGATTGCAGGAGGAGTATTGCTCCTCAATGAGAAGGCACATTTAGATAGATGCCCTGAGGGGGTGACGCTATTTCGCTATGGGAGCTCTTCACAATCGGACTATTGGTATAGCAATGTGACCTACCACAATGCAGAGCTTTACTTCGACTGGCACTACCCTGATGGGTGCTACCAACAGCTCCAAATCGGCACACCAGTGGAGATCAATGTACTGAATGCTACGGCGGCACTGGCACTAGCTCAGCACCTAGGAGCGACTGAGGAGGAATTGAGGGAGGGATTGAAGAGTTTCTTGGGAAGCCGTCGCCGCTTTGAACGATGGCTCAATGAGCCCCAACACCCGGTGATGATTGATGATTATGCCCATCACCCCGATGAAATCAAGGCATCGCTCACCTCTATTCGGAAGCTTTACCCAGACAAAGAGATCGCAGTGGTTTTTCAGCCCCACCTCTTTAGTCGTACTGCTGACTTTATGAAGGAGTTTGCCGAAGCACTTTCGGTGGTGGATAATGTGATTTTAATTCCAATCTACCCGGCCCGTGAAGAGCCTATCCCGGGGGTGACATCAGATGCATTGGCAAAGTTAGTTACCTCTCCGCTAAAGGCCTCTGTGACGAAGGAGGGGTTGATCCCTGAGCTACGCAAGCACCACTTTGATGTGCTAGTAATGATGGGGGCAGGAGATATTGAGTATCTGCTCCCCGAGGTACGTGACTATCTCAAGAGTGTAGTGATATGACGAGAAAGAAAGCCTCAACCCTATTCATTTGGCTGATAGCACTCACCCTATTAGGGGTTATGGGCTACTCTTACTTTGCCTTCCGAGGGCAGTCTCGCTACATTGTGCAGCCCAATCGTACTCGCATAGTGATCCATGGGAGTGAGGCAGGTTTTTTAGATAAGGATGATGTGTCGCGCATACTTCCCATTGATATTACCGACACCACGACGGTCTCTGTGGATTTAGCAGGGATAGAAGGCCGAGTACGCCAAGAAATACCCTATGCCAAGAAGGTTAATGCTTATATTTCGCCCGCGGCGCATCAGATGACGGTACAGGTGGAGAGTCGCAAACCAGTCTTGCGCTTTTTCTCTGACCAAGGCTCCTTTTACCTCGATGATGAGGGGAACCCAATGCGTACGAAGGTGGGCGTCTCGGTATACCTTCCCATTGTAAGAGCTCACCAGGTCGACTCTATCACGCTCAAGCAGACGCTTTTACCTCTCAGTCAGTTTATGCAGACACACGAGGATTGGGCCTCTTTTTTCAGTGTGATTGAACTGAAGGAGGGCAATCGCCTGCACTTCTATCCACGAGTTGGTGACTATATATTTGAGGTGTTGGGAACGACTAATCTGGAGGAGGACCTGGAGAAGATACATACCTTTTACAATAAGATTGTGCCACAAGTGGGAGCAAATCGCTATCAACTGGTCAAACTCTCTTATTCTGGGCAGATTGTGTGTAAGCGTCGCCCATAACCGACCTCCAAAAAGAGACGAAAAAGCTTTAATCATTAACACCACTCAATAATTTTGGGTAAGTTTGTGCAAAGAGTTGTATCACCCGATAGGGCAACCTATTGAGGGGAACATATTAGACATTATAATATTCTATATATAGATGAGTACTAGAGAGCTAAGTGAGCAGGAGGTATTAAGACGTCAGAGTCTGGAGAAGTTGAGAGAAATGGGAATTAACCCCTATCCAGCAGAGGAATTCAAAGTGACTGCATATGCCGATGAGGTATTGGCGTCATTTGATGATGAAGCCCCTCGGAGAGAGGTGAGTATGGCAGGACGTATTATGATGCGTCGTATCATGGGTAAAGCTTCATTCTGTGAGCTACAAGACTCCACGGGGCGTATCCAGCTCTACGTAACTCGCGACGATATTGCACCTGGTGAGGATAAAGAGCTCTATAATACGGTATTTAAGAAGCTCCTAGATATCGGTGACTTCATTGGCATTAAGGGATATGTATTCCGTACCAAGATGGGTGAGGTATCTATCCACGTACAGGAGCTGAAGCTCCTATCCAAGAGCTTACGCCCTCTTCCTGTGGTGAAAGTGAAGGATGGCGTCACTTACGATGCCTTTGGTGACCCTGAGCAGAGGTACCGCATGAGATATGTGGACCTTGTGGTGAACCCTCAAGTGAAGGAGGTATTTATCAAGCGTAGTAAGACTTTCAAGGCGATGCGTGAATTTCTAGACGCACGTGGCTATCTGGAGGTGGAGACTCCTATCTTACAAAGTATCCCAGGTGGTGCTGCAGCTCGTCCTTTTGTCACTCACCACAATGCTCTGGATATACCACTCTACCTGCGTATTGCTAATGAGCTTTACCTAAAGCGACTAATTGTGGGTGGATTCAATGGGGTGTATGAGTTTAGCAAAAACTTCCGCAATGAGGGAATGGACCGTACACACAATCCAGAATTCACAGCGATGGAGGTCTATGTGCCCTACACCGACTACAACTGGATGATGGAGATGACGGAGCAGATGCTAGAGTACATCGCTATTCAGGTAAATGGAACGACTAAGACCAAGGTGGGTGACCGAGAGATTGACTTTAAGGCGCCCTACCCTCGTGTGACGATGCGTGATGCCATCCTGAAGTACACTGGCTTTGACATCAAGGGAAAGAGCGAGGAGGAGCTCCGTGAAGCATGTAAGGCTCAGGGAATAGCTGTGGATAAAACTATGGGCAAGGGCAAGCTGATTGATGAGCTATTTGGTGAGAAGTGTGAGGGCAATTACATTCAACCCACCTATATCACCGACTATCCTGTGGAGATGTCGCCACTTACAAAGATGCATCGCACTGAGCCCGAAATCACGGAGCGCTTCGAATTAATGGTCAATGGTAAGGAGCTCCTCAATGCCTATTCGGAGCTGAATGATCCTATTGACCAATTGGAGCGTTTCCAACATCAGATGGAGCTTTCGGAGAAGGGCGATGATGAGGCGATGCTAATTGACCAAGACTTTGTAAGAGCATTGGAGTATGGTATGCCACCAACGAGCGGCATGGGAATCGGAATGGACCGTTTTGTGATGCTACTGACGGGACAAGAAAGCATACAAGAGGTGCTTCTATTCCCTCAAATGAAGCCGGAGGTAAAGGCGAAGAGTGAAACAACAGAAAAAGACGATGAGTAACTGGCAACCGGGTAAAATAGGGATCATCGGTAGCGGTAGTTGGGGTACTGCTCTTGCCAAGATTGTCTTGGAGCATGAGGAGCGTATCAATTGGTACTTCCGCTTCGGAGAGACGGTGCGGCAGTTTAAGCACTCGCAGCATAACCCTACCTACCTTACTAGTCAGATTTTTGATACGGATAGGATTGATTTCTTTACGGATATTCCTAAGATCGTAGCTAAGTCTGACACCCTTATATTAGTGACCCCATCCCCTTACATCAAGGGAACACTTGATAAGGCAAAGCCTGGCTCGCTTCAGAAGAAAACCATTCTCAACGCAGTTAAGGGTATTATCCCCGACAACTATGTAGTGATTTCGGACTACTTGAGCGACCAACTACAGATACCAGAGGAGCAAATAGCAGTGATCAGTGGTCCAACTCACGCAGAGGAGGTGGCACTTGAGCGATTGAGCTACCTTACATTGGCTTGCAGTAATGGGAAGAGGGCAGAGCAGATGAGTCAGATATTTAATTCTGATTACACGTTTTGTAATGTCAGTACGGACGTGCGTGGAATAGAGCTGGGGAGTGTACTAAAGAACATCTACGCTATAGCTGCTGGGGTATGCCAAAGCCTTCGCATGGGAGATAACTTCCAAGCGGTACTGCTCTCCAACGCAATAAAGGAGATGGACTACTTCCTCTCGGAAGTGACTGATGCGGAGCGAAATATTAATGACTCTGTGTACCTTGGTGACCTATTGGTAACTGGCTACTCGCGATACAGTCGCAACCGCACTCTCGGAACTCTGATAGGAAAAGGGTACTCGGTGATGCAGGCACAAGATGAAATGGAGCTGACACCAGAGGGATATTATGGGGCGAAGTGCATCCATGTACTGCTGAAGAAGCACCGTATTGAGCTACCTATAGCACAAGCTGTCTATGACCTCCTCTACAAGAAGGAGAATGCACGTGAGACCTTTGAAAAACTTAGCTTAAAACTAAAGTAAAGATAGATAAGATGAAAGTAAATATAAATAATGCTCTTAGGGATAATAAGGTAAAGAGTCTTTATGAAGCACTCTTGCCAAAAGCTAAAGAGTGTCACCAACTCCTACACTCAGAAGAAGGCAAGGGTAATGACTTCCTCGGCTGGAGAGAGCTTCCATTTGAGATCTCTGATGAGATGTTAGCAGATATCCAAGAGACTGCTGATAGGCTACGGAAAGATTGTGAGTATGTTATCTCAATCGGTATCGGTGGCTCCTATCTAGGGATCAAAGCGGTAGTTGAAGCACTTTCGGACTCGTTTGCTCATCTAAAACCAGCCACAGGTGCCCACTTGCTATTTGCAGGACACCACATCTCTGAGGATTATCTTGCAGAGCTTCTAGACCTAGTGAAAGGGCATAAGTTTGGGCTCATCAACATCTCAAAGAGTGGCACTACGACTGAGCCAGCTATTGCCTTCCGCCTCCTTAAGCAACTGCTAGAGGAGCAGGAGGGAGAGGAATTTGCTCGCCAACATATTGTAGCCATCACAGACCAGTCAAAGGGAGCCCTCCGCACCCTTGCAGATAAGAAAGGATACAAGAGCTATGTTATTCCAGACAATGTAGGTGGCCGCTTTAGCGTACTGACCCCGGTAGGTCTTCTTCCCATTGCTACAGCTGGCTTTGATATTAAGGCCTTGGTTAATGGAGCGAAAGATATGGCTCAAAAGCTAGATATTAATAGCAAGGAGGCGACTATTGTAGAGCAACATGCTGCTACGCGGATTGCTCTATATCAGAGTGGCAAGAAGATTGAGCTTTTAGTCAACTTCCACCCCAAGATGCACTATATTAATGAGTGGTGGAAACAACTCTTTGGAGAGAGTGAAGGGAAAGACCACAAGGGAATATTCCCAGCTGCTGTGGACTTCACCACTGACCTGCACTCTATGGGGCAGTGGATCCAAGATGGGGAGCGGATCATCTTTGAGACCTTTGTGACGGTAGATGAGAGCGAGCGCCACCTTGAGATACCAAGCGATCAAGAGAATCTTGATGGTCTTAATTTTATTGCCGGCAAACGGATTAGCTTTGTCAACAAACAGGCTGAGAAAGGAACTATGTTGGCTCACCTAGACGGAAGCGTACCACTAGTTAATATCACCTTACCACGGCTAGATGCATACAATATTGGGCAGCTCTTTTATTACTTTGAGAAGCTTGTAGCGATTAGTGGGTACCTCACTGAGGTCAACCCATTTGACCAACCGGGTGTAGAAGCCTACAAAAAGAATATGTTTGCACTACTGAATAAGCCTGGATACGAGGAAGCTTCTAAGGCTATTCAAGGACGTGTCAATGAACTGTAACACCTATGGATAAAAGCTACAATACACTTTCAAAGCCTCTGATCCTACCTGAGTATGGGAGGCATATCCAAAATATGGTAGATTACTGCTTAACGCTGAAGGACAAAGCAGAGAGGCAGCGCTGTGCAGAGTCAATTATCGCCACGATGGATATGGTCTCAACGCGTGATAAGGAGCGGGAAGATCATATGCAAGTGTTGTGGGATCACCTCTACATTATGTCGGACTTCAAACTGGATATTGACTTCCCCTATCAGGTGACCTCAAAAGAGGAGTACCACTCGCAGATAAAATGTGCACTAGATAATGACCACCAACAAAAACCTCTCTATAGGCACTATGGTAGGATTATTGAGCGAATGATACAAGCAGTATTGGCACTGTCAGAGGGCGAAGAGCGTGATGCATTGGCAAGGGAAACTGCCTTGCAGATGAAACGTAGCTATATGCAGTGGAATAAGGACAGCGTAGCCAATGCTAAGATTTTTTCAGATCTCTATGAGCTATCGGAGGGGAAAATATATTTGGATGAGCTAACTTGTCAGCTACCCGATGCTAAGGAATTCGCCTCTCAAGCTCCACAAAAGGAGAACCGTACCTACACTATGAAAAGGAATAAGAATAACCGTAGGAAGCGGAGGTAATTACATCATCTATAAATATTAAAGTACTATGAGTTCGTTTGTTGTAGAGGGAGGGCACCAACTCCGTGGTAATATCCATCCACAAGGGGCAAAGAATGAAGCCCTGCAAGTTATTTCGGCAGTGCTTCTCACTAAAGAGGAGGTGCAGATCAGCAATATCCCTGATATCTTGGACGTCAATAACTTGATCCAGCTACTAATGGATATGGGGGTGCAGGTAAAGAAACTGACAGCGGACACATATTCTTTCAAGGCCGATAATATCAACCTAGACTTTGCCTACTCTAAGGCTTTCCTAGAGGCAAGTGGAAAGCTTCGAGGTAGTGTGCTTCTCATTGGACCGCTTTTAGCTAGGTTCAAGAAAGCATTGATAGGCAAACCTGGTGGCGATAAGATAGGAAGACGAAGGCTAGATACTCACTTCCAAGGATTTATAGACCTTGGTGCTCAGATGAAGTATGATGCCACAAAAGAACTCTTTACAATAGAGGCAGAAAAGCCAATGCGGGGCACCTATATGCTGCTGGAAGAAGCCTCTGTAACTGGTACAGCAAATATTATCATGGCAGCTGTGCTCACTGAAGGTACTACCACGATATATCACGCTGCATGCGAACCATACATTCAGCAACTTTGCCGGATGCTTGTACGGATGGGAGCAAAAATTGAAGGTATCGGGAGCAACCTACTTACCATCACTGGTGTGGAGAGCTTAGGAGGTACACAGCATAGGCTTTTGCCTGATATGATTGAGGTGGGTAGCTTTATCGGAATGGCAGCTATGACAGGGTCGGAGATTACCATCAAGGAGTCCGATGTACACGAATTAGGTATCATTCCCAATGCCTTCAGGCGATTGGGGATTACCGTTGAAGAGCGAGATAATGACCTCTATGTACCAGCACACGACCATTATGAGATAGAGAGCTTTATGGATGGCTCCATCATGACCATTGCCGATGCTCCTTGGCCAGGGCTAACGCCAGACCTTTTGAGTGTGTTACTCGTTACTGCCACACAAGCAAGGGGTAGTGTCTTGATCCACCAAAAGATGTTTGAAAGCCGACTATTCTTTGTAGATAAGCTGATTGATATGGGAGCTCAAATCATACTTTGCGACCCACACAGAGCTACGGTGATAGGGCTTGACCGTAAGTTTAAGCTCAGGGGCGGCACAATGGTTTCGCCAGATATCCGTGCTGGTATTGCACTACTCATCGCAGCTATGTCGGCCGATGGAACTAGTAGAATCAATAATATTGACCAAATCGATAGGGGCTATCAATCTATTGATAAACGACTCAATCAATTAGGAGCAGCCATCACCCGCGTATAAATATATATATGAGGAGTATGCTCAACCCCTACCCTACAATAGAAGGTAATGATCTAACCCTTTACGGAAAGGTACGTAGGACGCACGGATACCAAGGGGAGCTTTTGGTGGCACTCTCTTCGCCAACATACGAGGAGATACTGCCTGAGTTTCTATTTCCTGTGATTGATGAGATACCTATCCCCTATCGTGTGGAGCAGATAAGAGGAAGTGCCGAACAACTAATTATCAAGCTCCAAGAGCTTCATAACCTATGCGAGGCGGAGCCCTTCGTAGGCTGTGACCTTATGATCCTTAAGGAAGAACTACCAATGGGCGAAGCGCCTGATATTTCAAAACTCATTGGTTACACCCTACTACATGATAATGGAGAGGTGATTGGAGAAATAGTAGCAATAGATAGTACCACAACCAATATCTTGCTCCTAGTAGAGCTTGCAAAAAACAATAAGCAAGTACCTATACCACTTACCCCTGAGTGGCTAATAGAACTTGATGAGGAAAGTAGAAAACTAACTCTCAACTTCCCTATGGAACTACTTGAGCTTTAACCCATCTTTACCCACTTCATTCTTAATAAAAACAGTGAGAAGGGGGTCAAAAAGATGTTATTTTGCAAGGTTTGGCACATTCTCAAGGTTATTTGAAAGGTATTGGGTACCTTTATCATCGAATATAAAATCATTATCGTTTATTCACACTTTAAGAAACACTGTGACAATGAAAAAGCACAATTTTTATGCTGGTCCCTCAATCCTAAATGAGGGAGTAATCAAAGAGGCTGGCAAGGCAGTTGAAAACTTTGCAGGTACTGGCCTTTCAATCCTAGAGGTATCTCACAGAGGTAAGGAGTTCGTAGCCGTAATGGACGAGACCGTAGCCCTCTTCAAGGAGCTTCTAGACGTTCCTGAGACACACGAGGTTGTTTTCGTTGGAGGTGGTGCTAGCCTACAATTCTACATGAGTGCACTCAACTTCCTTAATAAGAAGGCTGCCTATCTAGATACAGGCACATGGTCAAGCAAGGCCATCAAGGAGGCTAAGCGCGTAGGTGAGGTAGTAGTAGTAGCAAGCTCTAAGGACGACAACTACACTCATATCCCTGAGTACACCGTGCCAGGTGATGTAGACTACTTCCACTACACTTCCAATAACACCATATATGGTACAGAGATCAAGAAGGATCCAGAGGTTAGTGTACCTCTTATCTGCGATATGTCTTCTGATATCTTTAGCCGTCCAGTAGACGTATCTAAGTACGACCTTATCTATGGTGGTGCGCAGAAGAACCTTGCCCCTGCAGGTGTTACTTTCGCAGTAGTAAAGAAGGATGCTGTTGGTAAGGTAGATCGCGACCTTCCTACTATGCTCAACTATCAGACTCATATTGACAAGGGTAGCATGTTCAACACTCCTCCAGTATTCCCAATCTATGTAGCTCTTCAAACCCTTAAATGGTACAAGAGCCTAGGTGGTATCCCTGCAATGCAGAAGAGAAATGAGGAGAAGGCTGCTCTTCTTTATGATGCTATTGATAGCTCTAAGATCTTCCGTGGTACTGCTCGTGAGCAAGATCGTTCACTCATGAACATCTGCTTTGTGATGAAGGATGAGTACAAGGAGCTTGAGAAGGACTTCCTAGACCTAGCTACTTCTCGTGGTATGATGGGTATCAAGGGTCACCGCTCTGTTGGTGGTTTCCGTGCCTCTACATACAACGCACTTCCTATCGAGAGCGTAAAGGCTCTGATAGATGTGATGAAGGAGTTTGAGAAGAAGATCTGATCACAGTCAATCATTAATGCCGCATCTATGGAGCAGTGGTCATGACCACTGCTCCGTGGACGCGGTTTATATCAAAATACCAAATACACTAAATAACGAATATAGAAATTATGGCAAAAGTATTAATCGCTACTGAAAAACCATTTGCACCTGTAGCTGTAGAGAAGATTAGAGGCATCATTGAGAATAACGGTCTTGAACTTGTACTGCTAGAGAAGTACACAGAGAAAAGCCAACTACTAGACGCTGTAAAGGACGTTGACGCTATGATCGTACGTAGCGACAAAGTAGATGCAGAGGTAATTGAGGCTGCTAAGAACCTTAAGATCGTAGTGCGTGCTGGTGCAGGATACGATAACGTAGACTGTGATGCAGCGACAAAGCACAATGTAGTAGTGATGAACACCCCTGGACAAAACGCCAACGCTGTAGCGGAGCTTGTATTTGGCATGCTACTCTATCATGTGCGTAAGAACTTCACTGGAGCGTCCGGTAGCGAGCTTATGGGTAAGCGCCTAGGTGTGATGAGCTATGGTAATATCGGTGAAAATGCTGCTCGTATCGCTAAGGGCTTCGGTATGCACGTATATGCATACAGCCGTTCAACCCCAGCAGACTATTTCTTTAAGGATGGCTATGAGTTCTTCGTAAATCGCAAGGCAATGTTTGAGGTTTGCGACATCATGGTACTTGCTATGCCATCTGCAGCTAACACCAAGGGCATGATCAATTATGAGCTAATGAGCGCTATGCCAAAGGGGGCTATCCTAGTGAATATTGCTCGTAAGGATCTTATCAATGAGGCTGACCTCATGAAGGTACTAGCAGAGCGTCCAGACCTTAGCTACCTCACCGACGTGAAGCCAGATGCAGAGGCTGAGATCATAGAGAAGTTTGGTAAGCAGTACTTCTCAACTGCCAAGAAGATGGGTGCACAAACCGCAGAGGCTAACATCAATGCCGGTATGGCTGCTGCTTCTCAAATCGCTAGCTATCTTCTTACTGGCAACGAAAAGTTCAGAGTAAATAAGTAAATCATAGTAGTAAGGTAAGCAGATGGAGTGATGGCTAAAAAAGTCGCACTCCATCTACCTACCCCTCACTCCTCAATACAAATAAGAAAGATATGATCGTTAAACCATTTAGAGGCATTCGCCCTCCAAAAAACCTAGTAGAAAAGGTTAATTCTCGCCCTTATGATGTACTGAATTCCGACGAAGCTCGCAAGGAGGCAGAGGGTAATGAGATGTCGCTTTACCACATAATCCGCCCTGAGATCAACTTCCCTGTGGGAAAGGACGAGCACGATGAGGATGTGTATGAGATGGCTGCAAAGCAATTTGCACTATTCCAAGAGAAAGGGTGGCTCGTAAAAGACGAAAAGCCATGCTACTACATCTATGCACAGACCATGGATGGTAGGACACAGTATGGTATCGTGCTTGGTGCTTACGTAGATGACTATATGCAAGGCAGGATCAAGAAACACGAACTTACTCGTAAGGATAAAGAGGAAGATCGTATGAAGCACGTGCGCGTCAACAATGCCAACGTAGAGCCTGTATTCTTTGCATTTGAGGATAATACCACCCTACAGGGCATCATTGACAAGTACAATAAGACTACTCCAGAGTACGACTTTGTTGCCGATATAGATGGCTTTGGACACACCTTCTGGGTGATTAGTGACGATAAGGACATTGAGACCATCACCAAGGCTTTCAAGGAGATCCCTTACATGTACATAGCTGATGGGCACCACAGATCTGCAGCAGCCGCACTTGTTGGAGATGAAAAGCGCAAGCAAAACCCCAACCACACTGGCAATGAGGAGTACAACTACTTTATGGCTGTTTGCTTCCCAGCAAGCCACCTACATATCATAGACTACAATCGTGTGGTAAAGGATCTGAATGGGATGACTCCTGCTCAATTCCTAGAGAAGCTAGAGGATAAGTTTGTAGTTGAGGACAAGGGGACTGATATCTACCATCCTAATAAGCTACACAACTTCTCACTTTACCTCGGTGGTCACTGGTATTCACTAACCGCTAAGGAAGGCACTTATGATGATAATGATCCAATTGGTGTCCTCGACGTAACCATTTCAAGTGATTACATCCTTCGCGACCTTCTAGATATTCAGGATCTTCGTACCAGCAACAGAGTTGACTTTGTAGGCGGTATCCGTGGACTAGAGGAGCTCAAGCGCCGTGTAGATAGTGGAGAGATGATCGCTGCCCTAGCACTCTATCCAGTGACTATGGATCAGCTTATCAATATTGCCGATACTGGTAATATCATGCCTCCAAAGACCACTTGGTTCGAGCCAAAACTGCGCTCCGGACTAGTTATCCACTCATTAGAGGAGGAGTAAGCAGCAGCTATGCTACGATTAGCAGGAATTTATTATATCTAAATACCAAACAAAGAGAAAGTGACACACTCCCCACCGCGGGGACTGTGCTCACTTTCTATATTTATTACTATTTCGCAATATTATTATGTCATCAAAAAAGAGAGTAGAGAGCGACCTACTAGGCGAGGTGGAGCTAGATAATAGCCACCTATATGGTGTACAAACGGCACGTGCCATTGACAACTTTAAGTTTTCGCCATTCAAAATCAACGACTATCCACACTTCGTTGAGGGACTAGCTCTTACCAAGAAAGGGGCAGCAATGGCCAATCATAAGCTAGGCCTACTCACCGATAAGCAAGCCAAAGCTATTGAGCAAGCCTGTGACGAAATCCTTGCTGGCAAGCATCACGAGCACTTTGTGGTAGATATGTTTCAGGGAGGTGCAGGTACTTCCACCAATATGAATGCCAATGAGGTCATCACCAACCGTGCCCTAGAGATTATGGGCTACGAGAGAGGCGACTACAAACACCTCAGCCCTAACGACCACACCAATCTATCACAGTCTACCAACGACGCCTACCCAACAGCCATTCACCTAGGTCTTTATACCACCTATGTGGAGATGATTCCTCACATTGAAGATCTGATCAAGAGCTTCAAAGCCAAAGGAAAAGAGTTTAAGAAGATCATCAAGATGGGGCGCACTCAGCTACAAGATGCAGTGCCTATGACCTTAGGTCAGACCTTCAACGCGTTTGCTTCCATTCTTGAGGAAGAGCTACCCAACCTTAAGCATGCTTGCGACCAACTATTGGTAAACAACATGGGGTCCACCGCTATCGGTACAGGTATCTGCTCAGTGCCTGGCTATCGCGAGGCGTGTGCCGAAGCATTGAGTGAGATCACTGGGTGGAAGGTGAAGATGGCAAAGGATATGGTTGCTGCCACTTCCGATACCTCACACATGATTGGCTTCTCTGGAGCCATCAAGCGAATCGCTGTAAAGCTCAGCAAGATATCCAACGACCTTCGTATCCTATCCAGTGGCCCAAGAGCAGGACTTAGCGAGATCAACCTCCCTGCACGTCAGCCAGGATCCAGCATCATGCCTGGCAAGGTCAATCCAGTGATCCCAGAGGTGGTGACTCAAGTTGCTATGAAGATCATTGGCAACGACATGTGCGTTACAATGGCTGGCGAGGCATCACAGATGGAGCTCAATGCCATGGAGCCAATTATGGCACAGTGCTGCTTTGAGAGTGCTCGCCTATTGGTAGAGGCTTGCGATACTCTTCGCACACTCTGTATCGATGGCATCACTGCCAATAAAAACATTACCGAAGAGCAAGTACATAGTAGCATTGGTGTTGTTACGGCACTTAACCCATACATCGGCTACAAGAACTCTACTAAGATTGCCAAGGAAGCGATCAACACCGGCAAAGGCATCGTAGAGATTGTACTAGAAAAGGGCATCCTCTCCAAGGAGCAACTAGACCAAATACTAGCTCCAGAAAACCTGATCAAGCCAGTACGTCTAGACATCAAGCCTCTAAAGAACTTCGAGGACTAATCCCCTCACCCACATAATACAATCGAGTAGGTCGGGAAACGAAAGTTTTCTGA
>NZ_KV820640.1:0-11012 GCF_001815465.1 Porphyromonas sp. HMSC077F02
ATTGGGGCTTACACACTTTTTTGGGACAGTATCTAGTTGCATCTCGGCAAACGCTTAGTTGCAACTCGCCGATTGCTTAGTTGCATCTCAACTTTTGCTCTACTTGTATGAGACTGTTGCACGAAGGCGATCTGCTTCGTTGCTTTCGGAATTCGGTCTAGGTCACGTACGCGAGTACGCTCCCTTCGCCCTGGTGGGGCCTTGGTGCCCTACGGCACCTTGCCCTCATCCTCAGGCCTTGCATCTCATCCTTCGTGCAAAGTCTCAGCACATTTGAAGCAAATGTGCTGAGAATGGCACTTCGTGCAACATTCTCTGTATAGAGGTTTTATGGAGAGCCCAAGACTGCGTAGCCCCTACCTTCGCCCCAATACAATGAGAGCCATAAGGCTATTGCCCTATGGCTCTCATATTAAAAATAGACTGGCTCAAGAATCAGAATGCCGATACCCAACGAACATAAGCAAAGTCCATAGGGTGAGCCATTAGTTGGTGCGTAGGAGAGATGCGGATGGCGATCTTCCGGGTACCAGGGTTATTGATCATCTTTCTTAGCTTGTAAGTGCGTCGACTACCTTCACTGCTCTCTAGGGTAAAGGCATAGTTATCTACAAGCTCTGTCATCATATTATCGGCATTGAATTCAGAGATGACTAGCTCTACCTTGAGGTCAGTGGAGAGCTGATGTAGGTCGAGCACCACTTGCAACTCCATCTCTTCGCCCACTTCAAAGCTACGACTACTGAGGTCCTTGGTGCTCTTCACCTCTATTACCTCCAATTGATCCCAGGTATTGGCTACACTTTGTTTCCACTCCACCAGAGTATCAACTGCTGCATAGTTGTTTTCTGCAAGCATTGCTGAGCGTGTAGCAAGTGGCTGGTAGAATCGAGTGATATAGTCATTAATCATCCGTCGCATCGTGAAGCGAGGGAGGATCTCTGCCATAGAAGTCTTGATCATCTTCACCCAACCGGTAGAGTACTCCTTACCATCACTACGATCGTAGTAAAGCGGGATGATCTCATCCTCTAGGGTCTTGTAAATCGTCACGGCATCTAGCTTATCCTGCTGTCCTTGATCGGTATAGGTGCGTTTGTCGGTCAGTGCCCAACCGCCTCCAGGCACAAATCCCTCATACCACCAACCATCGAGTACTGAGAAGTTGAGCACTCCATTCATCAGCGCCTTCATGCCCGACGTTCCCGACGCCTCTAATGGACGTGTAGGGGTGTTGAGCCATACATCCACACCAGCGATCAATCGGCGAGCTACACGGATATCATAATTCTCTAGGAATAGGATCTTACCGTGGAATTGTGGCATCTTAGAGATCTCGATGATGCTCTTGATAAGCCCCTGGCCACCGCCATCGGCAGGGTGTGCCTTACCGGTATAGATAAACTGGATGGGGCGCTCGCTGTTATTGACAATCTGTGCCAAGCGATCGAGGTCGGTAAAGAGCAGATGGGCACGCTTGTAGGTGGCAAATCGGCGTCCGAAACCGATGAGAAGGGCATCGGGATTCAGGGCATCAAGCACCTCGTAAGTAAAGGAGGGGTCGTTATTGCTCTTAGAGAGACTTGCCTTGTAGCTCGCCCTGAGATGGCGAATAAGTCGGCATTTCATCTCTTTACGCATCTCCCATATTTCGCTGTCTGGCACCTCTTTGATCTTCTTGAGAATGTCAGGATTATCCTGATCATCAAGTATATTCTCCGAGATATATTTCTTGTAGAAAGGGATCCACTCCACAGCGGTCCACGAAGGGAAGTGCACCCCATTGGTCACATATCCCACATGTAGCTCGCTAGGGAAGTAGCCCTTCCACACAGGGGCAAACATCCGCTGCGACACCTTGCCGTGAAGCCAGCTAACACCATTGGCCTCCTGAGCCGTATTGAGCGCCAAGACACTCATGGAGAACTTCTCGTCGGAGCCAGGGTTTTCACGACCAAGGTCAATCAACTCATCAAACGAAACCCCTAGCTTCGCGGCATAGTGACCCATATACTTATCGAAAAGGCCCTTATCAAAGTAGTCGTGACCAGCAGGCACAGGCGTGTGCACTGTATAGAGCCCTGAAGAGCGAACGATCTCCAGAGCGTGATCAAAGTCCATACCACTCTGGGTGAGCTGTGCCATACGCTCAATATTAATGAAGGCAGCATGCCCCTCGTTGCAGTGGTACACTTGCTTCTTGATGCCTAGCTTCTCTAGTAGCATAATACCTCCGATACCAAGCAGATACTCCTGCTTCATACGGTTTTCCCAATCGCCACCGTAGAGCTGGCTAGTAATTCCCTTATCCCAATCGCTATTCTTAGGGTGGAAGGTATCCATCAAGTAGAGCGGGATACGCCCTACATCTACTCGCCACACATTGCAGTAAACGGTATGATCTCTAAAGGGGACCTCTAAAGTCATCGGTAAACCCTGCTCATCGGTCACTTGGCTTACTGGAATATTATTGAAGTCATTCTGCTTATATTGGGCAATCTGATCACCATCGGCCGAGATGACTTGGTCAAAGTAGCCATACTTGTATAGGAAGCCTACGCCTACCATGTCTACGCGAGAGTCGCTAGCCTCCTTCAGGTAGTCGCCTGCCAGTACACCAAGACCGCCAGAGTAGATCTTCAGCACATTGCTGAGCCCATATTCCATACTGAAGTAGGCCACACTAGGGACATCGCTACGCATAGGTGCCGCAAGGTATTCCTGGAAGTGCTCATAGGCCTTGTCGAGACGAGCCATAAACTCCTCATTCTGTAGCAATTCCTCTTGTTTTGCACTGCTCAGCCCATTGAGGATCTCAATAGGATTGGCCTGAACAGCCTCCCATTTCTCCTCATCTATCTCGGCAAATAGCTTTCTTACCTCTCTCCTCCAAACCCACCAGATATTGCGGGATAGCTCCTCTAGCTTCGCTAAGTTCTTTGGCAGCTTGGAGTGAGTGTACACTTCATTCCATACCGCCTCATTACAGTTCTTATTACGAATCATAATTATTCAAACCTAATATATTTTCTTAATTACCTATGCAAAGATACTCAAATAATTATACACCAGTGCCCCCTCCTCCTAAAGGACTTCAGGGGTTACGCACCAGAAAGATCTTACCGTGAATGACCTCCCCTCGTGGGAGGTCAGACGGATCATAGCCCCTAGTCGAGGCTCGTAGAGCCGATGACTAGGGGACAAAAACCGACCCACCCCCACAAGGGGTCGTGGAATAGGGGAGGAATGCCCTTAATCCCCCAGTCGTTCGGGGCTGACGCCCCTCCGACGTGGGGGCTAGGATCCGTCGGACCTCTGCCGAGGTCCTTACCCATAGGTACTCAGATAAATACCACTAATAAAACATTTCTAATGCGTGACCCCTCCTCCTATCGCTTTCAATAGGAGGAGGGGGCTCTGCTAAAAAGTCTCTTACCAGATAAGGGCTTCCGAATCCTTATTTATAGAGATAGCGCTTGATACTCTGCTTAGGCGTCTTCTCAAAGTCACCCTCCAGCACTTCAAAGCTGGAGATTTGGGCAAAGGAGGCAAGGCTCTCATTGAGTTGCTTGCGATTACTTTCGAGTAGCTCTTCCACCTTCTTATCGTTCTTATAGCCCGCCTTTTCGAGTGCCTTTCGGTCGATGGTCACAATCGCCACATTCCGTTTGCCCTCTCGCTGTACCACCACTGCTTCATTCATAAAGGGGAGCATCGCTATCTTCGCCTCTATCTCCTCAGGGTAAATATTCTGCCCATTAGGCCCTAGGAGCATCGCCTTGGAGCGCCCTCTCAAAAAGACGCTGCCATCCTTGGCAATATAGCCTAGGTCCCCCGTCTTCATCCAGCCATCCTCCGTAAAGAGCTCGGCAGTTGCTTGTGGGTTTTTGTAGTATCCGAGGCAGACATTCTCCCCCTTCACTTGGATCTCACCCACCATCTGCCCCTCAATCTCTTGGGCATCGGCTACCCGTAGCTTCTCTATCATCTTCAGCTCCTTACCACAAGAGCCAGAGACATAGTTTTTATACTGAGCATAGGAGACCAATGGCGCACACTCCGTCATACCATAGCCGACGGTGTAGGGAAACTTAATACGGTCGAGGAACTGAGCCACCTCGGCATTGAGGGCTGCCCCACCAATGATGATCTCACCTAGATTGCCCCCTAGTGCCTGGATCAATCCCTTTCTAAACTTCTTGTATACCGAGTTGCGGAGGATCGGCGTCTTAAGTGCCAACCGTACCGAAGTCTCCTTGAGCTTAGGCGCCACCACGCTCTTGTAGATCTTCTCCAATACGAGTGGCACGGAGAGGATCAGTCGAGGTTGCACCTCCTTAAGCGCTTTGAGGAGAATGGTAGGGGTAGGCTTTTGACCAAGGATATAGACGTGTGCACCCGAAAGCAAGGGGAGTAGGAAGTTGAATGCACAGCTATAGGCGTGGGCGTTGGGGAGGAAGCAGAGAAGGCGATCACCGCGGCTCTGCATCTTTTCCGTCACCGCATAGGTCATATTGGCTGCTAGGTTGTTGGCAGTAGTCATCACTCCTTTACTAAAGCCCGATGTACCAGAGGTATAACTAATGAGTACAACCTCTTCATTGCTCACCTCGGGGAATTTTACATCCTCCCGAGTAAAGTCATTGGGGTATCGCTCCTTGAATAGAGCATCGATATTGTGTGCCTTAGTTGGGTCGTTGGAGAGTAGTCCTAGGAGTGGCTCCATACTTTTAATCCTATGAAGCCCCATTACATTGGGGAGCAGTGCTCCCTCTAGGTGCTTCTCGTGCTCTGGCCCCACGAATACAAACTTAGAGTCGCTATGCTCAATGAGGTGTAGCAAGTCGGCCTTAGGGAAGTCGGGCAGTATAGGTACCACCACCGCCCCATAGGTAACGATGCCCATCCATACCATGCACCACTCAGCACAATCCTTACCAATAAGGGTCACCTTATCGCCCTTCTTGATGCCATTCTGCTCCAAGATAAGGTGTACACGTGCTGCCCACCGTGCGACATCTGCCACAGTATAGGTTCGCCCCTCCTCATAATTGGTGAAGGCAGGAAGCGCCCAATTCTCCTTCAGTACCCCCTCATATAGCTTTACAAAGTTCTCCTTAATCATAATCCTCGTGGTCTAATGTTAATATTCATTACAAACATACAGATTCTACCGTAAACTACCAACTAAAGCGGAAATAACCTGCCAATACTAGCTAATGTGTAATTAAACTTCTAGTGAATTGGATCTTGTAACTTTCTTGTATCGGAGTTTGGAATGTCAATAGATTATTCGTATCTTTGCGACACGAGAACCCGCCAAGCCTCTCAACGATGCTCAAATGTGCGGGTCTTTTTTTTATACTATGACAAAAAGAATTCCGTTTGTAAAAACATACGCTACCCCTAAGGCGTTAGTACAGTTGCTCAAAGCAAGAGGCATGAAAATAACTGATGAAGGAAAGGCTGAACACTACCTTGCTCACATCGGTTACTACCGCCTATCTGCATATATGCACCCTTTACTTTCCACCCCTAAGGAACAAAAACTATTTAAGCAAGGTGTTACCTTTGACAAGGTAATGATGCTGTATAAGTTTGACAAGAAGTTACGACTGCTCCTCTTCAATGAAATTGAAAAAATAGAGATTGCAGTGCGTTGTGCAATCGTAAATTTTGGAACAAAAATATTAGACGATCCATTCTGGATGACGAACGGACGTTATTTCTCAGATCCTAGTAGATTCAGACGCACTAAACACCTAATTGAAGATGAGTTAAACCATACTAAAGAGGATTTCATCCATCACTTCAAGAAAAGCTATATCAATCAGTACCCACCATCTTGGATGCTGGCTGAGATACTACCATTTGGAGTAGTCACCAACATTTATTCCAACATCAAGAATAAAAGAATTAAGAAATCCATTGCTCAGTCATTTGGACTGCAAATTTCTCCATTCGAATCTTGGCTTACTATTGTTGCAGTAACACGAAACTCTTGCTGTCATCATGCTCGTATTTGGAATCGCGTATTCTCCATTCGTGCTACTATGCCAATCAGAATAGAACGTCCTTGGATTACATTGCCAACTGATCCATTAAAGGTATACTTTGACCTGTGCATTATCAAGTATTTCCTTGAT
Source organism: Porphyromonas sp. HMSC077F02 (assembly GCF_001815465.1). Classification (NCBI taxonomy): domain Bacteria; kingdom Pseudomonadati; phylum Bacteroidota; class Bacteroidia; order Bacteroidales; family Porphyromonadaceae; genus Porphyromonas; species Porphyromonas sp. HMSC077F02. The sequence continues at coordinate 6,147 of NZ_KV820640.1, forward strand.
GTCATATCGCCAAATAACGACATGCTCCACAAAATGAATCATCTCTTTGCTACATTTCCAGAGATAGACAAGGCTGCACTTGGCTTTCCAAAGGGATGGGAGAATGAACCATTATGGAAATAATCCATTTAGCTTTTACATTGCCACTTTTTACCATAATGGCAATTGATTATCAAAGATTATGAAGAGAAACAATATATATAAGATGTTTGGGAGTATCCTTGCGGTACTTCTTTGTTGCCCACTAGTAAAAGCGGGCACCCCACCAACGATGATCAAGGACCCCGCCCGCTCTGCTGCTGCCTATGCTTATGCCGATAGCGTGATGCAGGGGATGACGGATGAGCAGCTTCTGGCTCAGCTTATTATGCCAATGGTCTACCCCAAAGAGGGTCAAAAGAGCCTAGAGGAGTGGGACCACCTAGTAGCACGTGGCTTCGGAGGCGTCCTTTGGCAAAAAGGGACGCCCGAGCGACAGCTCTTCCTCACCAATCGCATGCGGCAGAGAGCCACGATCCCGATGCTGGTGGCGATGGATGGCGAGTGGGGACTCTCGATGCGTCTTTCTGGCACTATCCGATGGCCTCGAAACATTGTGCTGGGGGCCACCAACAACCTCTCCACTGCCTTTGAGTATGGTAGAGCCACAGCAGAGGAGGCGAAGCGGATGGGCATTCAGGTCAATTTCGCCCCTGTTGCCGACGTCAATAATAACCCCCTCAATCCAGTCATCGGTACCCGTAGCTTTGGCTCCGACCCTCAGCAGGTAGCGAAGCTGGTACTGGCTTATGGTCAAGGGCTAGAGAGCCAAGGGGTGCTGGCGGTAGCGAAGCACTTCCCCGGGCACGGTGATACCAAGGTCGATTCCCACAAAGCTTTACCCGTGATATCGCACGACCGGGCACGGCTAGAGGAGGTAGAGCTCTACCCCTTCACCCAATTTATCCAAAAGGGCTTAGGGGGTATCATGACAGGGCACCTCACCGTCCCCGCACTAGATAGTAGCCTAAAGGCAGGCAGTGTGAGCCCCGCCATCACCACCGAACTACTGCAGGAGCAACTCGGCTTCGAGGGGCTCATCTTCACCGATGGGCTAGCGATGCAAGGGGTGATTGACAATGTAGGCAAAGGCTCTGTTGCTGTCGCCACCTTCAAGGCTGGCAATGATATTCTACTGGCTCCGCCTTCACCTCAAAAGGCATTAGCAGAGCTGCTCACCGCACTAAAAGAGAGAGAGATAGACCGTAGTGAGGTGCTACGCCGTTGCCGAAAAGTACTTGCGTGGAAACATCTCCTCGGGGCAACGGATAGGGCACCACTACCAACGACTGCCCTCTCTGCCGACCTTAATAATGAGCAGAGCAAGGCACTCCGTACCAGAATCTATGAGGAGAGTGTCACCCTACTGAAGAATAATGAGTCACTCCTTCCATTCGCTGGAAAAAGTGAGATAGCCCTCCTGCGTTATGGAGATTCTAGGACCCCTCAGCTCCTACAAGTACTCCGCAATGGTGGCACAGTTAGCAGCCACGGCATTGGCGTGAAGGCAGGTAGTGGCGAGCGACAGGCCACCTACCAAAAGCTACGAAAGAGCTCCGTGATACTGGTTGCCATCACCTCCGAAAGGGCACGGCCCGATGCTGGGCTCCTCCAATTGGCACGCGATAGGTCGGTAGTCTTGCTTTTACTCACCAATCCCTACACCGCACTGCACTTCAAGGAGGTGATCACCGAGGCAAAGGCGGTGGTGATGGGCTACGATAGTAGTGTCGATGCCCAGACAGCCGTCGGACGTGCCTTACTCGGTCAGCTACCCATGAGTGGGGTGCTACCAGTTGACCTACCCCCACTTTTCAAGGCGGGAGCAGGCATTCCTCTGGAGCAAAAAGGGCTCACCTTCGCCAAGCCAGAGGCCGTGGGTCTCAATAGCCGCCTCCTCTCTAAGATAGATGATATCGCCCTCGAGGGGGTGAAGAAAGGTGCCTACCCCGGTTGCCAAGTACTAGTGGCGAAGGAGGGAAAAGTGGTTTATAGCAAGGCCTTTGGCTACAAAGATAGCGGGAAAAAGGAGCCCAATAACACCGCCACCCTATACGACCTCGCCAGTGTCACCAAGGCAGTCGCCACTGTGCCACTGCTGATGATGGCAGAGGACGAGGGGCGGTTGACCACAAAAGATTCATTGGGCAAGCACCTCGGTTTTCTCAAAGGAAGTAATAAGGAGTCGGTAACACTTGCCGACCTTCTTTTTCATACAGGGGGAATGCCCGCGGTGATCAATTTTTACCTCTCGCTCATTGACCAAGACAGCTATCCTTCGCCACTAATCACCTATCGGCACCAAGCTGGCTTTCCCATTCAGATCGCCCGAAAGGCGTGGGCAAGGCGCGACTTCTCCTACCTCCCATCATTGGTTAGTAGAGAGCAGAGTGAGGACTACCCTATCCGCTTCGCCGAGGGATACTACCTCCACCGTTCGGTAAGGGAGATGATGCGTGAGGAGATCCGCGATGCACAGCTCCGTCGGCGGGGTTACCGCTACAGTGACATTGACTTCCTGCTATTGCAAGAAGTGCTCGAGCAGTGCTACCAGTTGCCACTCGATCAACTTTTTATGGAAAAGCTAGCCACACCACTCGGGCTAAAGCGACTCACCTACTGCCCTTTGGAACGATTTGCTCCCTCCGAGATAGCCGAAGGGCAGAAGGATCAATTCCTTCGCCATCAAACCCTCCGTGGCGATGTGGATGACGAGGCAGCAGCGATGCTGGGAGGAGTATCGGGCAATGCCGGACTCTTTGGCACAGCAGAGGAGCTATTTCCACTCCTACAGATGCTCCTCAATGGCGGCACTTACGACGGTCACAGGTATATTAAACCCAATACGGTACAGAAGTTTACCACAGCCCGCCGCCCCGGCTCCCCCTATGCACTCGGCTTCGACCGTCACCGTGGCAAAGGCAAGGTAGGCAACGTGCCCGATATTGCACCCCTCTGCACCTATGGGCATACCGGCTTCACCGGCACCTGCTGCTGGATAGATCCCCAAAATGAGATTGTCTACATCTTTCTCTCCAATAGAGGTGCCCCAAAGCGGTGGAACAACCAGCTCTCACAGCTCCATATCCGCACCCGCATCCAAGAGCAAATCTACCTTTCACTAAGGGGATAATTACAGACCCATCAAACGGAGCCGTAGGCGTGTGGTTTCCTGAAAAAGGTTGTCCGACCCGCAAGGGGTCGTAGGTTTTGATCGCCTTATTTCCCCCGGTCGTTCGGGCTACGCCCTCCGACGCGGGGGCTACGACAAAAAGGACCTCCTCGCGGAGGTCCTTTTTTGCGGGGGTGTCTTGATTATTAAGAAAACCCCTTCGGGCTTCACCCACTCCCCCACCGACTCGTCTGACTCGTCTGACCTGTCCGACTTGTCTGATTGTCCCCTTATATTGCGCACCACCGCATTTTCTATGGCGAATATTATTTATTTACAAAATTCTTTATTACATTTGTGGAAGTATTAGATGACGGTATTATTTTCACAATATAAAGTTTATATCTTATGAGTTTTTTGACTGACGACAAGCTCGTGATCATCGGAGCAGGAGGTATGATTGGTAGCAATATGGCACAGACAGCAGCTATGATGCGCCTCACCCCAAATATCTGCCTATACGACCCCTATCTCCCTGGTCTTGAGGGCGTGGCAGAGGAGATCCGCCACTGTGGATTCCAAGGTCTCAACATGACTTTTACCGACAATTTTGAGGAGGCTCTAAAGGGAGCTAAGTACATCGTATCCTCAGGTGGTGCCCCTCGTAAGGATGGCATGACTCGTGAGGACCTACTTAAGGGTAATAGCGAGATCGCTGCCGACCTCGGTGAGCACATCAAGCGCCTTTGCCCCGATGTAAAGCACGTGGTAATCATCTTCAACCCTGCCGATATCACCGGTCTCGTAACCATGCTACATGCAGGCATCGACCCACGCCGTGTAACCACTCTTGCAGCACTCGATAGTACTCGTCTGCAGAGCGAGCTAGCTAAGCACTTCGGTGTAGCTCAGTCCGAGGTTACTGGTGCACGCACCTTCGGTGGCCACGGTGAGCAGATGGCAGTCTTTGCATCAAATGCCAAGATCGCTGGCAAGCCATTGAAGGACTACATGGGTACCGACAAACTGACTAAGGAGCAGTGGGAGGAGATCCGTACCAAGACCACTAAGGGTGGTGCTAATATCATCAAGCTACGTGGTCGCTCATCATTCCAGAGCCCAGCATACTGCTCTATCGAGATGATTGCTGCTGCTATGGGTGGTGCTGAATTCCCATGGCCAGCAGGTACTTTCGTGAACAATGATAAGTTCCAAAACATCATGATGGCAATGGATACCAAGATCGGCAAGGATGGTATCGTTACCTACAATATGCCAGAGGGCACTCCAGAGGAGATGGCCGAGCTAGAGGCTAGCTACAAGCACCTGGTAGACCTCCGCAATCAAGTGATTGAGATGGGCGTCATCCCAGCAGTAGAGGATTGGGGTACCATCAATAAGCACTTTGCTAAGTAATCTCCTTATAGATAGAGAAAAACAAATCCAAAAGGGTCGGGCTCCTCGTGATGCCCGACCCTTTTTTCTATAGATTAAAAACCCCTGCTGTGCGGTCAGAAAAGTGACCATCTATGAGAGCAAAAGTTGAGTTGCAACTAAGCAATTGGCGAGTTGCAACTAACCATTTGCCGAGTTGCAACAAAGCAAATGCTTAGTTGCATTTCGGTTTTTGCTTAGATGAGAGCACACCCAAGGGGTGGCTCATTGGACAATGGGTGCCTCATCGGACAAGTCGGACAGGTCAGACAAGTCAGACG
>NZ_KV820640.1:11112-45911 GCF_001815465.1 Porphyromonas sp. HMSC077F02
ACAAGTCGGACAGGTCAGACAAGTCAGACGAGTCAGACACCAGTACCCCGTCAGCAACTTATTGGGGCTCCGACTCGTCCGACCTGTCCGATAAGGTTCCCTTGATTAGGCACCCCGGCAAAGGGCTTTGGGCACTCGCCAACTCATAGAGGACCCTCGGGGCAGTCGTTACTTAGGGATAGCGGAGATGAAAAGTGGTTGTTTGTTTTGCAAACTACCGAATTCTTGGTATCTTGTAGCCAGAAAGCAATTAACTACTCATTAAAAAAGATAATAAGCGTATGAAGACAATCGTTAGAAGATTACTCGCAACAGCTCTTTTGCTAGTCGGTGTAATGGCACTAAGTGCTCAGGCACAAACCCCTATGACTATCTCGCTCAATGATAGCCCTACGAGGCTACAGGTGAGCCACTCTATTGAGGTGAAGATTATCCCTTCTACCAAAAATGAGATGGTAGTGGTGGAGGAGGGCAAGGGCGGTACTTTTAAGTACACCTTTGAAAATGGCAAGCTCACTCTATCCCGTGAGAAGAAGTCTCGCCACAGGTGGTTTAACTTCGGAGAAGATGATATCGAGGTGGAGCTCTATGTGACCAATGTGACCAAGCTAGAGGAGGTGAGTGCTTCGGGTGCTAGTGAGGTGGATATCAAGCAGAGCCACGCTCTGAATATCCGTAGGGTAGACCTTTCGGGAGCAAGTAGCTTTGAGGCTCAGGGCTCACTCAGGTCGACGAGTGTGATCCTATCGGGTGCTAGCGAGTTCGACTTTGATGGATCTATCCAGCAGCTCATTGTTGATGGCTCTGGGGCTTCGGATATTGAGGTAGATGGCGATATCACAGGTAAGCTATCTGTAGATCTCTCTGGAGCCAGCTCTATGGAGTACAAGGGGCGTGTGAAGGAGGCCAAGATTGAGGTCTCTGGTGCTTCGAGCTTTAAGGGCAAGCGTGCCACTGCCGACACTGCATGGCTAGAGGCCTCAGGTGCCAGCAAGATCACCCTCCCCACCAAGGATTGCAAAAGCTCTACAGCTTCGGGGATGTCCTCTATCAACTCCTAATCAGTCAACTGACCAAATAAAAGAACTCTCCTCCATTTATCCAGAAGGGTAAATGGAGGAGAGTCGTCATTAATAGGTCATTAAGTGTTTCCTTAATTATTGAAGCTTATATCGACCTGCTTTAAGGTCTTGGTATGTTGGGTTATAGAGGTTATTATTGACTTTGCTGCTGGTCCAATTGGATTCATTAATCTGACCATTCTCTACCAACTGCTTGAGACCCGAATAATCCATTAGCACAGTGCAGTACGCTATCTCCACCCTCTTGACTTTCTGAAGGTGTGATAGGAAGTTTAGATGTGTCAGGCTCTCATTTTGCTCCCAGTAGCCACGGCCACCAAATTTTATGGCTCCTACCTCTGTTAGTTTAGGGAGGTTAGCATCCTTGAAGTATTTAGTCTGAAGGTCTAGATCTCCTCCCACTTTTTCCAGAGCAGGCATATCTAGGTACTCAGTAGCGGCACCTCCTAAGTCTAGGTTTTCACCTATTTCTTTTAATCCCTTGGCTGTGACTTTCTTGAAATTGCTAGTTAGTTTGAGACCCTTTGATATTTTCTCAAGGGTCGCAGGCAACTCCACCTCCTCCATATCGTGAGCCAATTCAAGCATAAAGCTTTGGCACTCCTTTAGCCCTTCCATGATGGGTGCCTTGGTCACAGGTCGGCCATTGTAGCTAATCACTACATCCCCGCTAATAGTTTCAGGAAAGATTATTTTCCCAATGGTATATGGGCTGATGGTTACGTTTTCAATAGATTGAACATGGCTGAGGTCTATCAGATCCACTACCCTATTCTCATCATCGGTAAGGTCGATCTCTAGTCTAGGAATGCTCTTGATATGCTCAAAAACACTTGGTAGATAGCCACTTACGTACAAAAGGGTATTTACTTTCTCTAGCTTTGGAGCTTCGTACTTGGTTAGGTTATCAGGGATGTAAAGTTTGTCTACTTCCGTAAGCTCTGGGAATAGCAAGCTCTCTAGTGCCTTGAATGGGTCACGCTCAAATTGTATGGTCTTTACCCTTTCGAGTTTTGGGAAAGCTAGCTCTTTGATCAGCTTATTGCTCATATCACCTCGCCAATCGCTTTCAAACTTTATCTCCTCAACCTCTTTAAGACTAGATAGATCGAATGTGGTCAAAGACTTAAGCATAGATATATCTATCTTATCAGCCTTCTTCAAAGCTGGGAGGCTGAATGCTTCTAGCGCCTCAGCTTCTTCGAGCTTTATGGATTCAACCGTTTCTAGCTTAGGCATTGAAAAGGAAGTCAGCTCAAGAGGTTTTGAGTAACTTGATTTATTGAGGTGAATATTCTGTGCTACCATAAGCTCAGGTAAGTCCAAAGCTTTTAATTGACTTGCCTTGATTGAGACGTTGCCAAATAGACCTTTGACGCTAGGGATCTGGAAATCGGTTAGATTTTCAGCCTCAATGGATACCGTCCCCATCTCCTCGAGCATTGGCATAGAGATGCTTTTTAGCGAATCACAATTGATCTGAAATCCATTGGGGATTGACTTTACATTCGGAAGGTCAATAACCTTGATGCTATCATTATTACCCATGAATTGTAGAGAACCGATGCGCTCTAGTCCTTTGAGGGGTGATAGGTCGGCTACTACATTGCTGTGCAGGATGAGTTTGTATCTAACTTCTTTTAGCTTAGCAAGCCCCTCGAGTGAGTGAATACTATCTTCGGCATTTTCTGCACCGAGGATCAGATTGCCATTGATGATATCCACTCCTTGGGTTAAGAACTGTGCCACCTCCTCATCGGTCGTCAGGTGAATGGCGCTATTAAGTGCTACGTCGGTAGACTGCACCTTTACGGTGTAGGTACGTGTGGCTCCACTATATGAAGTCACGGTAAAGGTCTGAGACTCCATCCACCCTTTTACCTCTTCGGGCTTGGGCGAAACAGATGCCAAATCGCTGAGATTGTATTTCGCTGTGAGCGATGTACGGGCGACATTGGAGGGAATTCTGACTGTTATCTCATCACCTTGTAGGCTACCTTTATAGGTTTCTCCATCTGGTGCTGCCAGCTGAAAGGAGAGGAAGAAATTATCTTCTCCGCTAAAGGGATCTACTTTTTTACACCCTGTAAGAGTGCTAAAAAAGAGGAGCAATCCCATCAATAGTATGGTTGGTTTATTATGTGTCATAATCTTGTGCTAATCCTTAATAAATTTTCCATCTTGTAAGTCATACAAGCTTGGCTGATAGTATGTGTTGTTGGCGTATAAGTATGTAATAGAGCCATTGGCTACTGCTCTCTTAAGGAATGAGTAGTCTTTGAACGCCTTGAGGTTATTAAACTTAACGTAACGCACCTTTTCGAGTGCAGATAAACCGTTGAGGTTAGTCAGTACATTATTGGCATTTTTAGGCCAATAGCATTGGATCACTAGCTCAACACTAATGGTCTTGAGCTGTGGCATATCTAGCATCTCCAAGTCGTGTAGGTTAAAGCTCATCTTCTCTACTGATTGTAGTTTTGGTGCCACTAGTTTTTTCATAGCACATTGAGCTTGAATCTCCTTATTCCTTCCATCGAATGCTGATGAACTGTAGTTATAATCTATTTTCTTAGCCTCCTCCAATAGTGGGAAGTTAAGGGAAAGCATATTCGAGCAGTCCATTGTGATATCTCCTGCTTTCGTGAGCATTATCTGAACCTCTTGTGGCTCTGCTAGGTGATAGTTGGACACCTTAAAGATTTCTGATACCTCTTCCACCCCACTCATCTTGAGTAGTTGCTTCACTTGCATCATGGCGTCACCTTTTATCTCCACTTTCTTCATCACCTTTGGAAGGATAAGATCCTCTACATTTCGGCACCGCTCTAGCATGATTCCCTCAATGCCTGTATTGCTAAAGTCCCAAACGCCACCAGCATTGATATCGACTAGTGATACACTCGCTACTTTCTTCAATTGATTGGCAAAGGCGGTTATATCTTGTAGCTTTGAGAGATTTGTAAACTCTAGCTTGCCATCAATCGTCTTTACTCCAAACTGATTGAGATCGGAGAGTCCACACCCATTGAGTATGAAGTCACCATGGATGCTCTCTAGATGCGGTGCAATGAGGGCAGAGAGAGAGGTAGCATTAATAGATAGCTTGCCACACTCTTTGAGCTCACTCAAATAGAATTGACTGATAGCCACACCACTCATCTCAATATCAGCCACGGACTGTAGCTTATTGAGACTCAATACTCCGAGCACTTTGAGTGTCTCGAACTTCAAATTGCCACTGATCACCTCAAGCTTTGGCGTGGTGACTGTGGATAATTTGGCGAGGTTTTTAAGCCTCCAATCACCATTGATCTTTTTAAGCTGGCGTGCAGTAAGCGTGCTTAGCTGACTACACTCTTCAAGTTGGATTGACCCGATCTCTTCTACACTGGGGAGGGAGAGCTCCCTTACCATTGCCTTGGTGGCTTTCAATTGACCATCAAGAGCGATTAATTCGGGGAAGGCGACTTCATTCAGAGATGCTCCTGAAATGACAATATCGCCATATACCTTTTTCAGGTGTCGGAAGGTACCATTCTGTAGTTTATCGCTTTGCAGGAAGATGCTTCCAACCTCCTTCACATTTCGTAGTCCTGAGAGGTCTTTCCCCTTGTAGGTAGGATTGATGATGATATTATAATCCACCTTTTCGAGCGTGGTCAGTGCATCAATATTGCTAATGGAGTCCGTACCAGTGGTGGCTCCAATGATCAGATGCCCCTCTACGTGTCTTACCCCCTTTGCCACAAAAGCTTTAACATCATCATCTGTCACTAGCTTGACGCTGTTTGGAGCCTCTGTAAAGGATCTGGCTATCTTGACAAGATAAGTACGGTGCTCCCCAGAGTAAGAGCGAACCTGGAAAGCTTGGTCGTTATTCCAATTGTCGATCTCCGTTGGCTTTGGTAAGATTTGTGCCTGATCGCTTATGCGATAAGCAACTTTGGCACTTGAGAGGTCGGCATCAGAGGGCACCTCTATCTGGAAAACATTCTCATCAATAAGAGAGGCGGTATACTTATGGCCCTTGCTATCGGTGAGAGATAGCTCTAGTAGTCTATTATCTTTCCCTGAGAAGGGAGTCTCAATCTTCTCTTTGCATCCTGTTGCTGAAAGCAAAAGTAGCACGAGGAGTAAAGACTGTATTTTAATTGATTTCATACTTTATTATTTCTCCTTGTAAACATCAATGAACTTAAATACCTCGGTAGAGTTTTCGCCCAACCAGCCTGCCGAAATGTTGAGCCCAGTCTGGACCTTAACAAAGTCGATATACTTTAGATTTACTGGCTGCAACTTGTGGTCAATGGCATGGCTGATCTTGAAGTGATTGGCATTTGGTGCAGCGAAGTAGTTATCATCATCTGTTAGCCTATCAATAGGGCTGAAGTTATCGGCATAACCCCAGTCGAACTCTTGATTTACCCAGTAGGTTCCTTGCCCACTTTGATCAAACGTCCGACTTGCCAAGCACGTACCCCTCAACATGTAGGTGTCATTCTTTACCCAAAGAGGGTAGTAGAAGTCTTGCTGATGGAATCCAAGCCAATCAACGGACCCACGGTTGCCTCTATTATCCGTCCACATAGTATTGGCTTTTTTCTGAGTTGGGCGGTAGTAGGTGATCTCATAATCTTGTATGGTTTCGGGCTTGCCCGTTTCGCTACCCTTCAGTTCGTACCAAGTGTCATTAGGGAGACCATCACCATTTTCATCCTGCATCACCCAGACGATTCCTGGCTCCGAGCTACCCTTAAAGGAATTGCCCATAATGGCGAAGTCATAATCCCCTGTATTTTTAATGCTGTGGTCAAACCCTACAATAATGTAGCCGCCAAATCCGCCAAGCGATACATAGGCATTACTCTCAATGCGACTTTGGGCATATTGGCAAGCCTCTTCCATCGTATGGGCAATGTATCCTTCATTGACGAACTGCCCTGGTGCTGGCAAGAATTCAAATACCTTTACTACATCACGCTTGCTGGTGCCCTCCACGAATGGACGGTAGTATTGGTTGGGCTCCAGGACTTGAAGAGTGAGCGAGGCTTCACCCTTCTTATCTCCCTTTTTGCCGATAACCTTGACTTGATGATTGCCCGTCTTGGCTGCCTCATAGGTGAGGATAGAGCCCTGCTCGCCCTCTACCTTCTTGCCATCTACGTACCACTCAAAAGTCATATTTTTAGAGGAAGGCACATTCGCTGGGATACGAATGGTTCGGCCCACTGTGGCGGCACGAATATCACTGTCGAAGCTGACCTCAACAGGAATCTCATTGACTACAGTAAGGCGAATCAGATACTCATCCTCTCCATCTTCATTGACTGCTTTGAGGGTAACAAAGGAGACGCCTGCCTTGGCCCCCGTAAAGGTATAGGTCATATCCTCCGACACCACTTGATTGTCTCTGATCCAGGTGAGCTTAAGCCCCTCCTTATTATCGATGATAGGGGTAAGCTCGTACTTCTCACCCACCTCTACGATCGGCTCTCCCCCCCCTTCTATAGAGATAATGGGGAGCTGAAACTCAACCACCTCCACCTTGGCATTGGCTTTTGCTGTACCGCTAGGTGTGGTAACCGTAAGGGTGAGGTGGTGCGTGCCTAGCTCATTGGAGCTAAAGACAAGGGTGGGCTCTGTGCCCAGTATCTTTCCCTCTTCACGCCAAGCATATACCGCATCCTCCTCAATATTCTCAAAGGTAGGAGTAATCTTGATGAGTCGGTCTGGCTTGGTTTGGTAGTTAGCTTGCTCCAACCTTACTATTGGTGGAAGCACTTTTTCAATCTTGCGGCAGCTCGGTAATATGAGCGATGCTAGCAAGAGAAAGCTCAGAATGTACTTAATTCTCTTCATTTCTTGAGTTGTTATTATTCATTAGTTGTCTTATCTTTTTTACGTTGCTCGTAGAGGAAGGCAAAATGCCCTGGGATGTCGCCCGTATCGACCTTCCACTTGAGACGACCAAACTTGCTATAGCAGCGCAAGGTGCCTGGTGTTACATAGTCAATAGCATCGGTAACGTAGATATCTCCATTCACAGGGTTTACCTTTACGCCATAAGGGATGGTAATGTCTTCGTCGGTGCCATCTTTGATAAAGTTGCGACTCACCACCTCGTGAGTTTTTACATCAAAAATACCATAGGTGATGGTATTGGTATTGGTGAGGTAGCTCCATTCGACCGAGTAGATATAGGCGAGGTCGCCACTGATATCCAAGTTGGTCACAGCTAGGTCGAGGGTATCTGTCACTTCCTCTGTATCAAGGTCAACAAAGAATGTCCGAGAGGGCACATAGTAGTAATCCCCTCTGCTGGTACAGATCAGCTCGTTGTAGGGCGTAAGACGGAGACGGTGTAGATTGATCGCCACCTCAATGGTATTGACCACTTCAAAAGTCTCTAGGTCGATAACCGAAATGGTATTGTCGTAATTAGGAAACATATAGCCTCCAGAGTTGGCGACGTAGATCTTGCCATTTGTGATTACCAGTTCCTCAGGCTGGTACCCCACATTGCACTGCCGTGTCACTTCAAGGGTGGCGGTGTCAATTTCGCAGACCATTCCCACCCTTGCATTTTGATTGAACTCAACGGGTGCCACATAGGCCGAAGCGTATGCCTTGCCATCGTGAAACTTTATATAGCGGACGTTGGGTATCTTGACAACTCCTAAGTGCTTTGCCGTGTAGGCATCCATCACCTCGATGAAGTTGGAGACATTGATCACAGCATAGAGTTTTGAGCCATAGATACCGATGTCATTGCCGACATCTCCTAGCTCTTTAACCATCGTCGGATTGGTCTCGGCATAGATATTTCTGTGATAGGTCCCTGTCGCGAAATCAAAGTAATCTAAGGTAGACTTATTACTACCCATATTACCTTCATTGAGCAGGTAGAAGCCCTTTAGCTGACCTAAGTTTTCTTCCCCCACATTGGTCTCATGGGATAGAGAGTGGATAATCTCATACTCTCCTCTACATCCTACCACTAATAGGAGTAGTATCCCTACAACGACACTGAGGGGCTTATAATTCATTCTCATAATTGGTAAGTTAGAGTTAGCTTGTAATTACGCCCTGGCATAGGGTAGTTGATCACAACGTCGTAGTGCTGGTTAAGGAGGTTGTTCACATCTAGATTGATCCTGAACAGGTGCTTCTTCCCGAAAAGGAAGTCTTTTCGAAGCGAGATATCGTGCGTATACCATGGGAGCATACGGCTATTTTCATCATTGAATTTAGCATTATACCGCTTTCCTGTGTAGATAAAGCTGTAGTTGAGCCCCCACGATTTGTACTCTGCTCCAGCGATAACCGACCCACTATGCTCAGGGATATAGACTATCTGGTGTCGGTAGTTCTTAACTTTGGGGCTTGTCACATCAAGAGCCTTCTCATACGTGTAGCTTAGCCGAAGTGTGGCGACAAGCTGCTCAATAGGCTCCACAGCAAGGTCTAGGTTGGCTTCGGTGCCGAATATATCTACTTTGCCTAGATTGAGCATGGTCCATCGGAACATATTACCGGCGGGTACGGCTACAATCTTATCCTTAATCTTATTGAAGTAGCTCTCCACACGAGCATCAGCGTACTTCACGACCGATGAGCCCTTGGGTCGCCATCGGTAGCTTATGCCGAAGTCGTACTGCTCAGCATACTCTGGTCGGAGCACAGCATTCCCAATAAAGGTATAGTAGAGGTCGTTAAAGGTGGGCATCCTAAATATATTTTTGTAAAAGGTATGGACCTTTAGATCCACCTCTTTGAATGGCTTGAGAGATAAGAAGAAAGAGGGGGTCAGCACATTCTTGGGCGGTGCCCCAACATTGCGCTCTACACTCTCACGCACTATGGTGCCCAATAAAGCTGCCTGAAAGGTAATCCATGGAAAGCTTACCTCACCAGAAACTACTCCCATAAGCGTCAGACGCTTAGGGTATGAAAAGTTGACAAGATTGGCATTCAATGTGTTGTATCTAGCATCTGTCGAGAGGCCAAATCTTAGCCACTTAGTAGCAATAAACTCTTGAGCTATGGTAGCATAAACTTCGTGCTGCTCATATTTATTATCCACATAGAGGGGGCTGGTCCACTCTTCATCAAGATAGCGGGTGTAGTCATTGGCATACTTTGCTTGAGCCTGTATGCTATACCACTCATTCACCTTTTTAGTCAGCTTACCTTGGAAAAAGAAGTTTTGGTCTTCTAGCCGTTGTCCGTGCTGAAATACGTTACGAATGATGGGGCCAGGCAATCCTCTTTTAGAGTGGTAGTAGTACCCTTGCAGATCCCATTTACCCTCTTCCATCTTCTTGAAAAGAGCCAGTTCCGCTCTAAGTGCAGTGATATCTCCATTCTGCCGAACTGCCACGGTATCATAGGCAATAGTGCCATCCTCAAATACTCGCTTGTACCTAAATGGGTATTTACCGCTAGAGGAGACAAACTCCACATTGGCACTCAGGGCAAAGTCATTGGGGAGCTTTTGCTCTACCAAGACTGATGGAATCACCGTGGCAAAGGAGCCGGCACGAAGATGTGCCCGAAGGTTGGTACGCTTACCTTTACTGAAAGTCGGCTGCCTAGTTTCAATATAAATGGAGGAGGCCGAAGCGAAGTGCTGAGCTGGCTGAAAGAGATCGCTCTTCTGCCCATTATAAAGGCTTACCGCTTCCACATTGTCTAGTGAAAACTTACCAAGATCAATTTGCCCATTTTGTGCATTTCCAAGCTTGATCCCATTGTAAAACACGCCGAGATGATTGGTACCCATGCCTCGCACATCTACCGTTTTCAAGCCGCCTAGTCCGCCATAATCCTTAATCTGTATTCCTGAGAAATACCTTACGGCATCAGCAATTGATATGCTACTCAATTTCTGTAGCTGTTTACCTTCAAGCTTCAACCCTGGAATCACCTCTCGGTGTTGCTGTGCCGTTACGGTAAGGTCGGGTAGTAGATACACGCTATCGAGCTGTGCCCACGCCGAGAGGGTTGTGAAGCATAGCAAAGTGATCGTTAATACCACTCCCCTTAAAGCTTTAGTTGCTTCTATCAACTTTAACATACAATGTATAGAAAAAGATAGGTGTGCAGACTAGAGTAAGTATCATTGCTCTAGTCTGCACACAATATTTCAATATAAAATCAAGTTATTTATTGATAAACTCATCACTAAATCTGTAAGCGAAGTCAATACCTGCCGTACTTGCACCCCTTTGGGTAGGGTAGTGATATTTATTCAGTTGTTTGATAGGATCAACCATCACATCATATTCAAAGATATCAGAGTCAACATACGCTGCCGTTCTACCTACCCAAAGATGCCCAGTGGTAGGATGCACTCCCATAATTCCATAAATATTATAGAAAGAGTAGCCTTCCTTGAACGCTGGCACATAATGGAGGTCGAGCTTCTTTGTCTCATAATTGTATCGTGATGCTGTAGAAGCGTTGAATTCCGCAACATCTACAAAGTAGAGATGTGGCTCAGTAAAGCTAGCACAAATGCCAATTGCTGGACTCCAGGTAGCCACAGGGAAGACTACAGTATTTGGCATCTTATGCTCTTGGATTACTGTCCCTTCATGATCCATCTCCACAATGATTGGATCGGAGGTAAACTCTGTATTCCACTGCTGATTTCCCTTAAACTCACCCGCGAAGGGCACAAATATATGTCCATTAGCTCCCTTTACGATACCTTTCGCCTGACGCCCCTTGTACTCTAGACGCTTGCTGATAGAGTTAGTTTTAGGATCAATGATAACCATCCCGTGTCCACAGGCAGCATAAACTTTTCCGCGAGAGAAGACGAGACGGGTTTTGATAGCCCCCTCTGTGGTAAACTTTCCAAAGGTTCCCTCTACGGTCTTATCTATCTTTAGTTTCCTGTTTTTATAGACAATCTTGATGATACCAGAGGTCTGCTCCATATTGCTATCGGACCATTGTACATATCCAAGAGAATCATTGCAGATCACTATGTGCTGTGGCCATGTGCCCTCTCCCTTAGGAGATTTGAATACAAACGAATCGGCATACTCCATCTTCATAGTACGGGCATCACACACCACAAAGCGTCCAGCACCATTCATGCGGTCACCATTTTGTGTGATGAGATAGATCTTGCCATTTGCCATATACATGTCTTGGACCACATTGCCTATCTCCAAATGGTTATTGGCATTCTCAAAGATATTGAGATACTCATTATTATTCTTGTCGTAATAGACTATGGTACCATTGACTGTGGTCATATTCCCTTCGCATACTACAAAGGTACCTGCAGGATCTGTATAGTCAATCGATGCAATCACCTCAATTGAAGCAAGGTAGGTAGCACCATTTCTTCCTAGCCCCATCAGGGTGATGATTCCACCATTGTATGATTGCCCTAGTGTTTGCTTTGGAGCTTTGATGCGAACCATTTTCTTTTGGGCATTGACTTGAAGGCTCCACCCTTCTGGTACCTTAATCTCCTCAATAGTAGCTATATCCTCAGCGGTCAGCTTAATATTCCTTGCTTCATTGAATTTGAAAACGTGATAGTGGTACTCTCCTTCAGGCTTCTCAAAGGCAAATATCTCAAATCCTGTTTTTGGGATAGTAATCTCCTCACCATTGGTAAGGACAAATACCACTGCATTGCTTTCATTTCGGACAGATTGGAAAAAGGAGTCGCCATCTTTTCCCACAGCTGGTACTTCCTTACCTTGATCGTTCTTAATCCTTTCGCCATCTAGGGTCCAGTAACCATCCTTATCCACCCCTATAACTGGTGAGTGACCATCTTGACCATCTACTCCATCCTTGCCGTCCTGACCATCGATACCATTCTTGCCGTCTTTTCCAGCGACAGGAATTTTATTGCCATTCTTATCTTTGAGCCATTGGTCTTTGCCACCAAGTGTCCAGTAATAGATGCCCTCTTCCTCTTGGATCCCAAGTTCAGGGGCATCTAAGCCATTTTTGATGGTGACTTTTGTTCCGTCGTTGAATTTGATTTCATAGCCACCATCAATCTCATTGATCTCATCAATGGTCTTTTTCTCTTGCTGAGCCTTCACCACCTTTTGCAGGTTGGAGATATCAGTTTTTGTTTGGGCAATCTCCTTCTTGATGTTTTCAATCTCTCCCCATAGGTCGCTATCATCATACCGATAACACCCCGAGAATAAGAGGCCCACTAGTGATAGCAATAGCCAGACTTTCTTCGTTCTCATACTCACTACATCTATTCAAAGTTTTCACAATCAGCCGTCACCATTGGTATGGTGATCGCTGAATACATTTATTCAGTGTCAAATGGCTATCGTGCGGAGATGTAATAGAGTAGCAGGTTGACTAGAGTTTAGGAGTTAATTATGTTTTTGTTTCTCTAGAATTAGCCGTTGCCAATGCAACATTATAAGCTTAATAAGTATCCCTCTATCTCTAATGCTTCAGTGCCTCGGAAGCCATTAAAGCAGTTATCGGCAGGTCTTCTGACTTACTCCAGCTTTCGCACACCTTCCCAAGAGACACTATGCTCTAAGTGGTATGTTGATAGATTAGCTAAGCTATTTGGAGCTTACAGTAGCGGGTACTGTCTAGGATTTGCACCTAGTTCCCTTTTCACCAATCGCCCTAAGAATAGGGTTATGGCACCGTTAACATCTTATATTCTTTGCAAATGTAACCAAAAGATTTCAAATTGTCCTAAATATCAAAGAGGATAGTTAGGCCGTAGATTCAAATGATCTATTTGAAATTTATGTTCTGTAGAGTGCATCTCACGTAGTCGAGTTGCTTAAATATAAAGGGGTGGTGCAACCAACGGTTGCACCACCCCTTTTTGTATGCTAGGCGACGTCGCTTACTCTTCAGTAGCGGGAGCCTCCTCTGCTGGAGCCTTAGCTTCGGTAGCAGCCTCTGCCTCAGCTTTTGCAGCTGCTTCAGCTTCTGCCTTTGCCTTCTCCTCCTCAGCCTTCTTCTCTGCTAGAGCTGCCTCACGAGCCTTATTCACCTCACGCTCAGCCTCTAGTGCTTTCTTAGCTGCTTCACGCTTAGCTGCCTCGTCCTTGCTCTTGATCTGAGCTACCTCAGAGTTCTTGCCTTGCTTCCACGCCTCAAAGCGCTTCTGAGCCTCTTCCTCTGAAAATACACCCTTCTTCACACCGCCTTGTAGGTGCTTCATCATCATCACACCTTCGCGTGAGAGGATGCTGCGTGCGGTATCGGATGGGGTGGCACCCACGTTTACCCAATAAAGTGCTCTATCAAACTTCAGGTCGATAGTTGCTGGGTGGGTATTAGGGTTATATGTCCCCAAAATCTCTACGAAGCGGCCATCACGAGGGGCACGCTTGTCGGTCACTACAATCTTGTATACAGGGTAACCCTTGCGACCGTGTCTTTGCAATCTGATAACTGTTGCCATCTTTGATTTGTAAATAATTAGTGATTAAACTCTGCGCCCCACGGTCTCCCGACACGGGTACACGACCCTACGGGGTGAAACGCAACCGCAAAGGTACCTATTATTTTGCAAGTAACCGACTATTTTGCACAATAAAGTGGGGCACTGGGTAGTGGCTCTGATAATTTTGGTAGTTTTGTGGATAGTTCAAGTGTATATATATAATGAATGATATCATACTTAAGGGGGTGAGGGTGCATAACCTCAAGGGGGTGTCGCTGGAGATTCCACGCGACCAATTGATCGTAATTACAGGGCTGAGCGGTAGTGGCAAGTCGTCGCTCGCCTTTGATACGCTCTATGCCGAGGGACAGCGAAGGTATGTAGAGAGCCTAAGCGTCTACGCACGTCAGTTTGTCAGCAAAATGGCAAAGCCCGAAGCCGATCTGATCAGTGGCATTCCACCGGCCATTGCGATTGAGCAGAGGAAGTTTAATCGTAGCCCTCGCTCTACCGTCGGCACCGTCACTGAAATCTACGACTACCTCCGAATGCTCTATGCGAGGGTGGGACATACCTTTAGCCCCATCAGTGGTCAGGAGGTGAAGCGGCACACCACGAGAGATGTGCTGGAGTATGTCAATAGTCTTCCCGAAGGGACTAAGTATATGGTTTGTGCCCCTATCACACTGCCACAAGAGCGTACGGTGGCGGAGCACCTGGAGCTACAGCTTGCCAATGGCTTTAGCCGCGTCTTGGTGAAAGACAAGGTGGAGCGAATCCAAGACCTCTTACAGGAGGGAGCAAAGCTGCCTCGTACCGCCAAAGACCTATCACTCGTCATTGACCGATTGGTGGTGCAACCGGATAACGATGCCACCAATAATCGACTAGGAAATTCAGTGGAGACCGCTTTCTTTGAGGGGAGAGGAACAGCACTAATTGTGCACGACGAAGGGGTGGCTACCTTCAGCGACCGCTTCGAGCTGGATGGCATCACCTTTGAGGAGCCTTCTGATAAACTCTTTAGCTTCAATAGCTCCGTCGGTGCGTGCCCCACCTGCGAGGGGTACAGCCAAGTACTGGGGATCGATGAGGATTTAGTGATTCAGAATAAAAATCTCTCCCTCTACGAGGAGTGCGTGATGCCATGGCGGGGTGCCAAGATGAGCGAGTGGCAGAAAGACTTTATCCGCAAGACGGAAAAGCTCAACTTCCCTATCCATCGCCCCTATCGGGAGCTAACGGAAGAGGAGAAAGACCTCCTGTGGAATGGCAATGGACTGCCCGAAATTCATGGCTACAGCCGAGAAAAGATCTATGGCATCAACGACTTCTTTGACCATATCAAGGAGCGACAGTACAAGATGCACTACCGAATTATGCTGGCACGCTATCGTGGCCGCTCTGTCTGCCCTACCTGTAAGGGCAAGCGACTCCGCAAGGAAGCCCTCTATGTGCAGGTGGGTGGCAAGAATATCTCCGAACTAGTGACGCTCCCTATTAGTGAGCTCAGGAAGTGGCTCGAGGCACTACAGCTCTCCGAGCAAGACCTCAAAATCGGTCGTCGACTGCTGGAGGAGCTTCGCTACCGAGTGGGCTTTATGGATGATATCGGTTTGGGTTACCTCACACTCGACCGTGTGGCGGGCACCTTGTCGGGAGGCGAAGGGCAGCGTATACAGCTCGCCACGTCGCTAGGCGGAGGGCTGATCGGCACCCTCTATATTTTGGACGAACCAAGTATCGGTCTGCACGCTAGAGACACTCACCTCCTCATAGATATCATGCACCAACTGAGGAATATGGGCAATACCGTGGTGGTGGTAGAGCACGACGAAGAGGTGATGAGGGCAGCCGACCTGATCATCGATATGGGTCCCGAGGCGGGAATTGGCGGCGGAGAAGTGGTCTTTATGGGACGCCCTGATAAGCTACCCGCCCGCTCCAAGAGCTACACCGTGAAGTACCTACAGGGCAAGGAGCAGATCCCGTGGCCCAAGCGACGCCGAACCTCCAAGAGCACCATCACGGTGGAGGGCGCCTATCTCCACAACCTAAAGGATATTGATGTCACCATCCCACTTGGGGTGATTACGGTGGTAACGGGGGTGAGTGGCTCGGGCAAGAGTACCCTGGTGCGGGAGATATTTTACGAAGGGGTAGAGCGATTGATAGATAAAGCTCCGCTCACCAAGATTCCTTGTCGCAATATCAAAGGGAGTATCTCTAGCCTCAAGGCAGTGGAGTATGTAGATCAGGACTCCCTAGGCATCTCCACCCGCTCCAATCCCGTCACCTATATCGGTGTGTACGATGATATTCGTCGCTTAATGGCTGCGCAGCAACTCTCTCGTCAGATGGGCTTCACGCAGCAATACTTCTCCTTTAATACCGAAGGGGGTCGTTGCGAAACCTGTAAAGGTGAGGGCGTCATCACCATTGAGATGCAGTTTATGGCCGATATCACCATCCCTTGCGATGAGTGTCACGGCAAGCGCTTCAATGAGGAGGTACTGGAGGTGACCTTCCACGATAAAAACATCTCCGATATCCTTGAGCTATCAATTGATGAGGCGATTGAGTTCTTCACCCACTACCAAGATGAGAGCCTCTTTATCCCCAAGATTGTGGAGGGGCTACAGGTGCTCTCCGATGTAGGCCTCGGGTACATTAAACTAGGGCAAAGCTCCAGCACCCTTTCGGGAGGTGAAAGTCAGAGAGTGAAGCTTGCCTCGCACCTCAAGGACAAAGGTAAGCGACCCACCCTCTTTATCTTTGACGAGCCAACCACCGGGCTCCATGTGCACGATATCCACGTGCTGATGAAGTCGTTCCAATCGCTCATTGAGCACGGGCATACCGTGGTGATCGTGGAGCACAATATGGAGGTGATCAAGTGTGCCGATTATATTGTAGACCTCGGACCCGAAGGAGGTGATAAGGGTGGGCAACTGGTTTACCAAGGCACGCCAGAAGGACTGATGGAGGTGGAAGAGAGTTACACAGGTCGCTATTTGAAACAAAAGTACGAGCAAGACCACGCCAAGAAATGAGGCCCGAGAGCGAACTACATTTCATCTGGATGAATCGCCTCTTTAGGCAAGTGACCCTCGAGGGAGAGCCTATTGAGGTACTAGATGTGGGCGAGCTCAATAGTCACGACGGCCCCGACTTTGCCCTCTCGCGAGTTCGGGTAGGAAATATAGAGTGGGCTGGGTCGGTGGAGATTCACCGCCGTGCCTCGGAATGGGAAGCACACAAGCACCAACACGATCCCCGCTACTGCACAGTGGTACTACATGTAGTGCTAGAAGCCGATCGAGAGGTCTACGACCAAGAAGGAAGGCAGGTGCCAACGGCAGTACTGGATATCTCACCCGATATGCTAGCCTACCTAGAGCGTTTGGTGCAAGGCAATAAAAGCCTCCGCTGTATGCCCGAGATGATGGCACTTGGTGAAGAGCCCTTCTTGGATGAGGCCTTGGAGTTGCTCCCCGAGCGTTTGGAGGAGAAGCTGGCACGTCTGCGTAACCATTCGGAGAGTGACCACTTCAATACCATTCTCTATCACACCTTGATGAGATATGTGGGTGCACATCAGAATAATGAGGTGATGCAGCAGGTGGCAGCGAGTCTACCCTATACCTACCTCAAGAAGCACGCCTCCGACCTCGTGGCACTCGAAGCGATGCTCATCGGGCAGGCTGGTCTGCTGAGTGAGACCCCTCGTGATGAGTATGAAGCAAAGCTACTAGAGGAGTATCGCTTTTATCAGCAGAAGTTTGGGCTCACCCCTTTACCTGCCGGTAGCTTTCGGTATCTCCGCTTGCGTCCACCCTCCTTCCCCGCACGTATGCTGGGCATAGTGGCAATGATCCTCCACCATGAGGAGCTGTTGCTCTCTGCCCTCTCTCGGTTGGATAAACCGATAATTGAGCAGACACTTCGATTGGCTCCTAGTCCCTATTGGCAGGAGCACTTCGACTTTGGACGACGGTTGGACGGGCGTCGTGCTGGCGTTGGTCGGCAAACCCTTACGTCATTGATCATCAATGCCATCGTCCCCTCTGCCTACTACTATGCCCAAAAGGTGGGTGACGCCCACCTAGAGCAACGGGCACTCGACTGGCTCTACCTACTCCAGCCAGAGCAGAATCAGTATGTGAAGCTCTTTGAGCAAAATGGGCTACACCCCCGCCATGCTGCCGACACCCAAGCCCTCCTCCAGCTCTACCACCACTACTGCCAACCACTCCACTGCCTTCGTTGCCCCCTTGCTATCGCCTACTTCCGCCACTGCCACCATCGGTAAAAGGGTCATCTGCGGAGGGTACTCTTAAAAGCCACCTCGTCGGGCATAACGATCACACAAACCATTCTGCCTCCGACTCGTCCGATCTGCCCAACCTGTCCGGTTAGGGACTTTATTATATGGGCGTTTTTTGAGAAAATAGGGGGTTAAAGAGTTGGTACAATGGCGGTGATTAGGTAGATTTGTGGAGTTTTAATTGCTATTAACCATTGAAATGTCTCGCAAGCTATGTCTACTTCGCCTATCGACCAACTCAGCCCCACACGCCAGGTAGTGGTGGGTGTGCAGTATCTTTTTGTTGCCTTTGGAGCCACTGTCTTGGTGCCTCTGCTGGTGGGGCTTGACCCCTCCGCTGCCCTCTTTTCGGCAGGTATAGGGACGCTTATTTTTCACCTGGTAACGAAAGGTAAAGTGCCTATCTTCCTCGGTAGTAGCTTTGCTTTCATTGCACCGATTGTGAGTGCTACGGAGCTCTATGGATTGAGTGGTGCCCTTTTGGGAATTGCGGGCGTTGCCTTTGTCTACTTTGTGATGTCGGCACTGATCAAACTCTTTGGCACTAAGTTTATCAATCGTCTCTTCTCGGAGGTGGTGATTGGTCCTGTGATTATGCTGATTGGGCTTTCGCTCTCTAGCTCGGCGGTGAAGATGGCTGAGGGAAATTGGCCTTTGGCGGCGATTTCATTGGCGACGGCTATTGTGGTGACGCTTTATGGTCGAGGGCTGATTAAGTTGATCCCGATCTTTTGTGGCATCATTGTGGGGTATTTGGTGGACCTTATCTTTTTTGATATTGACTTTAGTGGTATTGAGGCGGCAGGGTGGTTTTCGCTTCCACAGCTCACCTTTCCCGAAAAGTTTAGTTGGGCACCGATTATCTATATGATTCCGGTGGCGATTGCACCTGTGATTGAGCACATTGGGGATATTTATGTGGTGAATAGTGTGACGGGCAAAAACTTCGTGAAGGATCCTGGGCTACACCGTACGATGCTGGGCGATGGCTTGGCCTGCTTGGTAGCTTCGTTTCTTGGTGGCCCTCCTGTGACTACCTATTCGGAGGTAACGGGTGCGATGTCGCTGACGAAGGTGACAGCTCCTCGGGTGCTGAGGATTTCGGCTGTTACGGCGATTGTCTTCTCTATGATTGGCAAGGTAAGTGCCTTCCTTAAGAGTATTGATACGGCGATTTTGGGCGGGATTATGCTACTGCTCTTTGGTACTATCGCTGGTGCGGGGATCAATAACCTCCTCAATAGCCGTGTAAACCTCTCTAGTTCTCGGAATATTGTGATCATCTCTGTGACCCTCACAACTGGTATTGGCGGGGCGGTGCTGAGTATGGGCCGCTTTACACTCGGTGGCATCGGCCTTTCAGCGATCATTGCGGTGCTCCTCAACCTAATTCTCCCAGAGACCGAAGCCGACCGTCGGCCTAAGGAGCAGTAACTCGTAAGCCTTTTCCCGCTTTGCGAGCAGGGGGCACGGATTAGATATTTTTAAATAGGGAACTTATCGTTAGGAAGGACCTCTGAGAGAAGGTGCTAAAAAAGCACCCGATAGGGTACCACTCAGCTAGCCCCCGGTCGAGGCTCAGAGAGCCGAAGACCGGCGGGTGTTGAGGGGTCAAAAACCTACGACCCTTGTGGCCGCACAAGCCTATCCAAGTACGACCGCAAGGGTCGATGACATATACCGTGCCTTTTTCCCCGCCGGTCGTTCGGGGGCGTTTGCCCCCTCCGACACGGGGGCTATCTGAATGGCACCCTGGCGGGTGCTCTTATGTCTTTATAGACCCATTATAGACAATTCGTTCAACCAAATCTAATACCTATTGTTAAGCTTTCTAATGCATAAACCGTGGTTTGCGGGAGCTTCGTTCAGATTATAGCTAAAGTTTTAGTAAATTTGTGGAGGTAGTTATTTATTAAATGGTTTGATGACTTATGGAGGGTAAGAAGAGGAGATATTTTGATAGGGACATCAGTTGGCTCGCTTTCAATAAGCGGGTGCTACAGGAGTCGTTGGATAAGAGTGTGCCGATATACGAGCGGATCAGCTTCCTCTCGATATTTTCATCGAACCTTGAGGAGTTTTATCAGGTGCGTGTGGCGAGTAACCGCATGGCACTGGAGCGGGCTATCAAAAAGGGGAATAAAGCAGAGGTTAGCCTGAAGCGTGAGAGCTTTAAGGCACTTACCGATGAGGTGAAGTCGCAGGAGGAGCTATTTCGGCAGGCGTGGGAGGAGGTGATGGTGCCAGACCTCTTTGAGGCGGGGGTGAAGGTCTTTACCCATGCGGAGGAGTTTACTGGTAAGATACGTGCTTTTGTAGAGCGATATTTTGAGGAGGAGGTCTTTCCTTACCTTCAGCCGGTGCTGGTGAGTCCCAACCTTATGAATGTCTTTGTACGGGATAAGCGAATCTACCTTGCAGTCTATGTACGTCGCCATTCGGATAGCAAGAAGAGGATTTTTATGATTAAGCTACCCTTTACCAAGGCTCCTCGCTTCTTGCGACTACCCGACTTTGAGGGTCGTTACTCCTTTACCTTTTTGGACGAAGTGGTGCGTGCTGGTCTGGATAAGATCTTTGTGGGCTACGACGTGCTTGGTTCTTATAGCTTTAAGGTCTCCCGTGATGCCGATATAGAGCTCGATGAAGGGGCGGGCGGTATTGACTTGGCGGAGCATATAGAGGAGCAGATATCTAAGCGTAAGACTGGTGCGGTGACGCGCCTGCAATTTGATGATATGATGCCGGCGGTGGTGCTGGAGCAATTGGTTCAATCATTGAAGCTAGGACCGGAGGTGCTGCTGCCAAGTCGTCGTCACCTGCAGTTACAAGACCTTCGGAAGCTACCCAATCCGATAGGACCTGAGTATGAGCAGCAGTACCATACCCCTATCCCTCACTACAGATGGGATCAGTGCCCAAATAAGTTGGATCACCTCCTTAGGCAAGACGAAGCGATCTTTGTGCCCTATACTAGTTTTGATTACCTTCTGAGCACACTACAGGCGGCTTCTACTGATCCTCGAGTGAAGGGGATCAAGCTGACGCAGTATCGTGTGGCGGAGGATTCGGAGGTGATTGATGCACTGATAAAGGCGGCTACGCAAGGCAAGGAGGTGACGGTCTTTGTGGAACTGAAGGCGAGATTTGATGAGGAGAATAATCTGCAAACCGCTCAGCGGATGATCCGCCACGGCGTCAAGATACTCTACTCTCTGCCGGGGCTTAAGGTGCATGCCAAGACTTGCTTTATAGAGTTTCACCCAGAGGCGGTGCCAGGGAAGTGTGGCATTGCCTGCTTTAGCACGGGCAACTTTAATGAAAAGACAGCGAAGTTCTACTCGGATGTACTGGTCTTTACCAGTCGGCAAGAATTGGCGTACGATCTTTCGCAACTCTTCCTCCTCTTGGAGCAGGGCGATACCACGCATACCTTTGAGCATCTCCTCGTGGCTAGCTACGGCATGGTGGAGCAGATCTACCAATTGATCGACTATGAGATTGCCGAGGCGAAGGCGGGGAGAAAGGCACGAATGGTGCTCAAGATGAATTCTATAGAGGAGCAAGGGGTGATTAATAAGCTCTATGAGGCGTCGGAGGTGGGAGTGGAGATTGACCTCCTAGTTCGTGGTATCTGTAGGGTGATCCCCAGCCAACCATTTAGCCAAAATATCCGGGTGATACGTCTGCTAGATATCTACCTAGAGCATGCACGTATCTGGTACTTTTACCACGGGGGTGAGGAGCGCTACTACGTCTCTTCGGCAGATTGGATGACCCGCAATCTCTACCGACGGATAGAGTGTGGTGCCCCGGTTTTGGCTCCCGAGATTAAGGAGTTCTTAGGAAAGGTATTGGACCTCTGCCTCAGTGACAATGTGAAGGCTACCTATCTATCTTCCGAACTAGAGAATATCCCTAAGCGTGACCATCCTGAAAAGGCTATTCGGACGCAAGAGGAGATGTATCGGGTGGTGAAGGATTTTAATCATCTGCCCCCTTTCACTACTTGTCACCTACCAGAGGAGCAGGTAAAAGTGCCTAGCCTAGAGCGTACCCCTCGTACCAAACAGAGCTGGCTTGGGCAGCTGATTTTTGGACAAAAGAAGTAAACAATTGATAGAGAAATAAGATATGTTTTCAGGAATAGTAGAAAGCACAGCCACTGTAGTGAGAGTGGTGAGAGAGGAAGGAACGGAAAATGTACACTTGACCCTTACGGCCCCCTTCGTGGAGGAGCTGAAGGTGGACCAGAGTATCTCGCACAATGGTGTCTGCCTTACGGTAGTGGCCATTGACTTGGAGGAGCGTAGCTACACCGTTACGGCGATACTTGAGACGCTACAGCGCTCCAATCTAGGCGACTTGAAGCCTGGGGACTTGGTCAATCTGGAGCGAAGTATGACGGTGGATGGTCGACTGGATGGCCATATTGTACAAGGGCATGTGGATACTACTGGAGTATGTTCCGAGATACGCGAGGCGGAGGGAAGCCACTATTTCCGCATTGAGTACAGTGTCCCCAAGGAGATGGCTCTGCGTGGCTATATGACGGTAGAGAAGGGCTCTGTCTGTGTCAATGGGGTGAGCCTCACGGTGGTGAATTCTACGCCCAATAGCTTTGAAGTGGCAATCATCCCTTATACCATCGAGCATACCAACTTCAAGACACTTGAGGTGGGTAAAAGGGTCAACCTGGAGTTTGATATCATTGGCAAATACCTTGCCCGCATCATAGAGATTCAGCAATCATGAGCCTACAGGATTTAGCTGCCACTCGGCAGAGTGATCGGAAGTACGACGAGAATCGCCCTGTACCTAGAGAGGTGATAGAGCGCATCTTGGAGGTGGCCCGCTTGGCTCCCTCGGCTACCAACTCTCAGCCGTGGCACTTTATCGTGGTTGATGACCCTACCACTCGTGCTGAGGTGGCGGCGACACTCACAACCCCTTTGGTACCAGGAATGAATAAGTTTGCAGCGACGGCACCTGTCCTCCTAGTATTGGTGGAGGAGTCGCCCAATGCCGCGGGCAAAGCGGGTTCGCTCCTCCTCAATAAGCACTTACCTGCGTATGATATAGGGATTGTGGCTAGCTACATTACCCTTGCAGCACGTGAGGAGGGACTTGGTAGCTGCATCATGGGGTGGGTCAATGAGCGTAAGCTTCGCAAAGTACTAGGGGTGTCGAGAGGCAAGAAGCTCCCTCTAGTGATCTCCCTTGGCTACTCGGTTCAGGAGCTCAGAGCCAAGAAGCGTAAACCCCTATCGGAGCTCCTTTCTTACAATAAAAATTCAAAATAAATAGAGATAGACTATGGCACAAAAACCCTCAATACCTAAAGGGACGCGCGACTTCTCACCTGAGGAGATGGCGAAACGCAACTATATATTTGATACCATTAAGAGTGTCTACCGCACCTATGGATTTAGGGAGATAGAGACACCCGCAATGGAGAATCTCTCCACCCTTACTGGGAAGTATGGTGCAGAGGGGGATAAACTACTCTTCCGTATCCTCAATAGTGGGGATAGCCTTAAGGGCTTTAATCGGGAGGAACTGCTTACGATAGACCCTGCTGAGTTTGCAGCTCGTGCATGCGACCGAGGGCTACGCTACGACCTCACGGTGCCCTTTGCCCGCTATGTGGTGCAGCACCGCAATGAAATTACCTTCCCTTTCCGTCGCTTCCAGATACAGCCGGTTTGGCGTGCCGATCGACCTCAAAAGGGGAGATACAGGGAGTTCTTTCAGTGTGATGCCGATGTGATCGGTTCTGACTCCCTTCTCCATGAAGTGGAGCTCACTCGTATCATTGATACGGTCTTCCACCGTCTCAATATCTCCGTTACTATCCACCTGAATAATCGCAAGTTGCTCACAGCTATTGGTGAGACTTTAGGCATTGAGAATATCATTGACCTGACTGTAGCGATTGATAAGCTAGATAAGATTGGTTGGGAAGGGGTTCGCTCGGAGTTGCTCTCCAAGGGGATCACCGAGGCGGCGTGCGACCAGCTACACCCTATCCTCAACTTTGAGGGCTCTAATGAGGAGAAGCTACAAAAGATGAGTGGCCTCTTTGCCCAAAGTGAGGTAGGGCAGAAGGGGATAGAAGAGCTGAGCTATATCTTTGAGATGCTACAGCTCACACCGCTCTATAATAAGGTGGTTCTTGACCTTTCGCTCGCTAGAGGATTGGACTACTATACTGGTACTATCTTTGAGGTGAAGGCTAATGATGTGGAGATTGGTAGCATCACGGGAGGTGGTCGATACGATAACCTCACTGGCGTCTTCGGACTAGATGGTGTGAGTGGTGTGGGGATCTCCTTTGGTGCCGATCGTATTTTTGATGTGCTGAATCAGCTAGACCTTTATCCAAAGGAGGCTACTTCGGGTACCCGTCTGATGTTTGTCAACTTTGGGGATAAAGAGGTGCGCTATATCCTTCCTCTCCTCACTCTGATGCGCAAGGAGGGGATCGCCGTAGAGCTCTATCCCGAGGAGTCGAAGCTCAAGAAGCAGATGAGCTATGCCAATGCCCTTCAGATCCCTTACGTCGCTTTCGTTGGTGAGGAGGAGGTGCAAAATAAGACCATCACTCTGAAGAATATGGAGAGTGGCGAGCAAAGTGCCCTTTCGCTAGATGCATTGATTGCTAAGGTACGATAGAAAGTGGAGACGATCTCGGATCATAAACTGAGTATGCAGCTGGAGCTGTGGCCATTTCACCTTGACCTGAGGGGGCGGTATCCGCTGAGCCAATTGGTGAGTAGGATGATACATGTGGCGGGTGAGCATGCTACTCACTTCGGCTATGGAATTGACCACTTGATGGCACACGGAGCTAGCTGGGTACTTAGCCGTATGAGTATCCGATTTTTCCACCCTATAGGGGTGGACCCACTCACCATTACCACGGGGGTGACGGACTGGGTGGGTATCTCTACCGATCGTGTCATTACCTTGGAGCAGGGAGGTCGGCTGGTGGCAAGTGCCTTTACCAAATGGATAGGGATTGATATTCGGAAGCGAATGCCACTGCCTATCGATACCCTACTCACGGACCGCTCTGTCCGATCTTCATTCCCCGACCTGGAGCTTCCCGATATTCCACGCCGCCTTATGGATCGTGAGATGGCTGCGAAGCTCCGCTCTGTCTACTTTCACAAGGTACGCTACTCCGACTTGGATATCAATCGGCACGTCAATTCCTCTGTCTGGATCTCTCTCGCCATGGATGCTCTCCCCATTGCTCATATCATAGAGGAGGAGATGGCGGAGGCTCATCTGAGGTTTGTAAAGGAGGCACGACTGGGCAATGAACTTCTGGTGAAGCACTACTCGGAGGGGCCGGTAGACTATGTCCAAATAGAGCATGAGGAGGCGGTCTGTTTCCAACTAATGATAGTGAGAAAGTAGGATGGCAAAGAAGGTGAAAAAGATCAAACCGCCAATGGTAAAGCAGGATCCTCGCACGGAGAGGGTCACTATCCTTTTCTCAAAGGAGGAGGAGAAGATGATCAATTACTATGTGAAGAAGTACAAGTACAGTAGTCGCTCAGCTCTGATTCGGAAGATTGTGATGACTCATGTGCTGGGGGAGCTCAATGCCAATTATCCTACGCTTTTTGACCAAGATCTCTCTGATGATGACTGAGCAACCTATTGCCCCTTTTTCGGATCAATACTTTATGCAGCAGGCACTGCAGGAGGCTCGACTTGCCTATGAGGCTGAAGAGGTACCTATCGGTGCAGTGATTGTCTCTCGCGATACGGTGATAGGGCGGGGGCACAACCTTACAGAGACGCTACAGGATGTCACTGCCCATGCCGAGATGATCGCCCTTACGGCGGCTCAAAACTATCTAGGCAGTAAGGTACTGCCCGATTGTACACTCTACGTGACGGTGGAGCCGTGTGTGATGTGTGCCGGTGCTATCCGCCATAGCCGCCTTATGCGAGTGGTGTGGGGAGCAGACGAGCCCAAGACGGGCAATACACGCTTTGCCGATGATCTCCTCCACCCTTCTACCCTGGTTACCCGTGGTGTCCTAGCTGAGGAGTGTGCCTCTCTAATGCGTGACTTTTTCCGTCATCGCCGATAAATAGAGGCAATTAAAAACAATCGGGCGTCGCTGAACTATCAGCGACGCCCGATTGTTTTCAATATTGATCAGGGGATCAACCGAAGTCATCAAAGAAGATGCTTTCGCGTGATACGCCCAGATCATCGAGCATCTTCAGTGCAGAAGCCGCCATAGGACCAGGACCACACATGTAGTACTCAATATCCTCAGGAGCTGGATGATCCTTGAGGTAATGATCGTAGATCACTTGGTGGATAAAGCCAGTATAGCCTGTCCAATTGTCCTCCGGCAGAGCTGCCGATAGTGCAATGTGGAAGGAGAAGTTAGGGAACTCCTTCTCTAGCTTACGGAAGTCTTCCTCATAGAAGA
Organism: Porphyromonas sp. HMSC077F02; assembly: GCF_001815465.1. NCBI lineage: Bacteria > Pseudomonadati > Bacteroidota > Bacteroidia > Bacteroidales > Porphyromonadaceae > Porphyromonas > Porphyromonas sp. HMSC077F02. Next base: position 37,399 of record NZ_KV820640.1, read on the forward strand.
TCTCCACCTTGGATCGAGCACCATACCAGTAAGATACCTTACGCCCTGTCTTGAGGGTGTTGAATAGGTGCAAGATCTGAGCACGGAGTGGAGCCATACCTGCACCACCACCGATATAGAGCATCTCGGCATCGGTATCTTGGATGTGGAAGTGACCATAAGGGCCCGACATCATCACCTTATCTCCAGGCTTTAGGCTAAAGATATAGGTAGAAGCAATGCCAGGAGGCACCTTCATCCAACCACCATTCTTGCGGTCGAATGGAGGGGTAGCGATACGTACGTTGAGGGTGATGATGTTACCCTCTGCAGGATAGTTGGCCATAGAGTAAGCACGTACAGTCTCCTCGGTATTCTTACCGGTCAGACCCCACATATTAAACTTATCCCACTCAGCCTTGAAAGGCTCCTGAATCTCCATATCGGAGTACTTAACATCGTACTTCGGAATCTTAATCTGTGCGTACGAACCAGCCTTGAACTCCATGTGCTCTCCCTCAGGAAGCTTCACTACAAACTCCTTGATAAAGGAAGCCACGTTGCGGTTGGAAATCACCTCGCACTCCCACTCCTTCACACCAAAGACCTCCTCAGGTACCTTGATCTTAAGGTCTTCTTTTACCTTTACTTGGCAGGAGAGACGGTAGTGGTCGTTGATCTCTTTACGGGTAAAGTGAGGCTTCTCTGTAGCGAGAATCTCACCGCCACCATCTACCACTTGGCAGCGACACTGCCCGCAGGTACCTTGTCCACCACAGGCACTTGAAAGGTATACCCCTTGATTTTGTAGTGTGGTGAGCAGGCTACCACCTTGTGGTACTTCTAGCTTTTTGTCATCGTTGACGGTAATGGTGACATTACCCGAGGCTACTAGCTTGGATTGTGCTAGCAGCAATAGTACCACGAGCAACAGTATGGTCACTAGGAACACCACTGTGCTGACGATTATCGTGGTTGTTGAAATTGCTAAGAATGTCATTATAATATTCGCTTATTAGATATTTCGTTTCCTTAAATGCTGAGCCCTGAGAAAGCCTGGAAGGCGATACCCATCAGTGCTGTGATGATAAAGGCCATACCTAGACCACGGAGTGGCTTTGGAGTGTCGTTGTACATCATCTTCTCACGGATAGCGGCCAGACCTACAATAGCAAGTAGCCAACCAATTCCTGAACCGAAGGCATAAACTGCTGCTTCGCCGATATTGGGGAATGCGCGCTGCTGCATAAATAGTGAGCCACCAAGGATGGCACAGTTCACAGCGATAAGGGGTAAGAAGATACCGAGCGAATTGTATAGTGAGGGGCTAAACTTCTCCACCGCCATCTCGAGGATCTGCACGAAGGCAGCAATCACGGCGATGAAGATGATCAGGCTAAGGAAGCTGAGATCCACCTCGGCAAGGCTAGGATCGATCCACTGAAGTGCCCCTGGCTTGAGTACATAATTCTCGAGTAGCCAGTTGAGTGGCAAGGTGAGTGTCAGTACTACAGTCACCGCTACGCCTAGGCCCAAAGAGGTCTTGACATTCTTGGAGATGGCAAGGTAGGAGCACATCCCAAGGAAGTAAGCGAAGACCATATTGTCCACAAAGATGGACTTGACAAATAGACTTAAATATTCCATATCTTAGATATTATCTATTGATGTTCGTGTATTCACTTACTAATATTAATTCTCCTCCTGTAGCTCAGGATTGATACTGCGGTGTACCCAAATGATCACTGACACAATAATCAGTGCCATAGGGGGTAGGATAAAGAGGCCGTTATTGACATAACCAGCATCGTAGAAGCTCTGAGGAATTACCTGATATCCCAATAGCGTACCAGAGCCAAAGAGCTCACGGAAAAAGCCAACGATCACTAGGATTAGTCCGTAGCCAAGTCCGTTGCCAATTCCATCAAGGAAGGAGGGCCAAGGCTTATTGGTCATCGCAAAGGCCTCTAGTCGCCCCATCAAGATACAGTTGGTAATGATCAGTCCCACAAATACCGAGAGCTGCTTATTAAGCTCAAAGGCATACGCCTTCAGCACCTCGCTCACGATGGTTACAAGGGCAGCCACTACCACTAGCTGTACGATCACACGAATATTATTGGGGATGGTCTTGCGGAGTAGTGAGATAATCACGTTGGCAAAGGCCACCACCACTGTTACAGAGAGTGCCATCACGATGGCTGGCTCTAGCTTACTGGTGACAGCAAGTGCCGAGCAGATACCCAGGACTTGTACCACCACAGGATTATTCTTGCTGATAGGGTCCAGCAAGGTTGCTTTATTCTTTTTATCAAATAGTGCCATAATGAGATGTTACTTTCTTAGAGTGTCTAGATAGGGTCGGTAGATCGAAAGGGAGTTGAAGAGCATATCATTGACTCCGTTGGAGGTAATGGTACCTCCCGAGATGCCATCTACGCGGTCTTGTCCCTCTACCTTAGTACTTTTCTTCACTACTGCGATGCTCTTGAAGTTGCCATCTTTGTAGATTTCAAGTCCCTCAAAGTGTTGTCTAAAGTGCTCGTAGCTAGCGATCTCAGCACCAAGACCTGGCGTCTCACTAGCGTGGGAGAGGTTGATTCCATAGACTGTGCTGGCATCGTCATCGAGTGCAATGTAGCCCCAGATAGGGCCCCAAAGCCCAGCTCCGTGAAGACCAAGTATGTACTTCGTAGTGCCATCAACGTCGGCTACAAATACAGGAGCTGTACCGTCACTGATCTCAGCGAGGTCTTTGGTGAAAGCCTTGTCCTGAACATCCGTCCCCTCACTATCGGGTACGATCTGTCCATCCTTATCTATCAAGAACGCTTCCTTGATCACGGCATGGTATGTGGCAGGCACATCCTCAGGGTACAGCTTAAGTGCCGCTAGGATCTGTGCCATAGTGTCTTTATTGACATTCTCTGTCTGCTTATCCTTCAGTGCCTGTGAGGTAAAGGCAAGCCCTACTGCTACCAAGATCACCATGATAGCAGAGTAGAGAATGACGTAGGTATTACTATTTTTATTCATTGTCTTTTATTCCGTCTCTTACTTATATAAATAGGAGTGAACTCCCTATTACCTACTCTCTACAGCTGCAGTGGCTGCTTTGGTACGCTTGAGTCGTCTCTGTACATTGGCGTCCACTACATAGTAGTCGATCAGTGGTGCAAATATATTCATCAGCAAGATAGCCAGCATCATACCCTCTGGATAACCAGGGTTGAGGGCACGAATAGATACTGCCAAGAAGCCAATCAATAGACCATAGATCCACTTACCTGTCTCGGTACGAGACGAGGTGACTGGGTCGGTAGCCATAAATACGGCACCAAAGGCAAAGCCACCTAGAAGTATATGGTCAATGGCAGGGAGAAGCATCACCCCATTACCGCCGATCGCATTGTAAAGCAGAGCGGTAAGGAAGCCACCACCAAATACCGAAACCATCACCTTCCAGCTAGCCACCCCAGTGATGAGGAGTAGCAAAGCACCGATCAAGATCGCAATAGTAGAGGTCTCACCGATAGAGCCAGGGATTAGTCCGATAAAATAGTCCATTGTGCCGATAGGTTCGCCAATAGCATTGGTAATCACGGGAGTGCCCTCTGCTAGACCAGCTTGTCCGAGAGGAGTAGCACCAGTGTAGGCATCAATTGTAGCGGCATTGCCACCCAAGCCAAAGGCTTTGCCTGTGCGAATGAATACGCTATCACCCGACATCTGAGCAGGGTAAGCAAAGAATAGGAAGGCACGGGTCACCAGTGCTACATTGAATATATTGTAGCCAGTACCACCAAAGACCTCCTTAGCAAATACCACGGCAAAAGCAGTCGCCACAGCGATCTGCCAAAGTGGAGTCTCTACAGGTACAATCATAGGTATCAGCAAGCCTGAAACGAGGAAGCCCTCGGCAATCTCCTCGTGCTTGTATTGGGCCACCGCAAATTCAATGCCTAGTCCCACTACATAGCTCACAATGATCTGTGGCAGTACAGCAAGGAAACCGTACCAGAAGATAGGCCAGAAGCCCATCTCTTGACCTGTCACTAAGTAGTGCTGGTACCCCACATTGTACATTCCGAATAGGAGTGCGGGGATCAATGCCAATACCACTATAATCATCGTCCTCTTAGAGTCGTTGGCATCGTGGATATGTACACCACGCTTGCTCGTCGTATTAGGAACGAAGAGGAAGGTCTCAAAGCCCTCAAAGGTCGACCACAAGCCAGATAGCTTGCCACCCTTCTCAAAATTGGGCTTGATCTTGTCTAGATATTTTCTTAAACCGTTCAAAGCAGTAAATCCTTATATCGTTATTCTTTATATTCCATTCAGTAGACTAGTTGAGCTCCTTGTAGAGTTGGTCTAGTCCCTTGCGGATAATGTATTGGAGCTCCAGTTTGGAGGTGTCCACAAACTCACAAAGTGCGAAGTCCTCTGGTGCCACTTCATAGATGCCTAGCTCCTCCATCTTGTCGATATCAAAAGCGATAACCGACTTGATCAGATACTCAGGGTAGATATCGAGTGGGAAGACCTTGTCGTACTCGTTGCTCACGATGATCGCTCTTGGACCACCCTTGATGCGGGCGTCGAGGTCGTGAGGTCGTGAGGTGCCGAAGAATGCACTTGGATAGTTCCTATTGACGCTAAAGCGCTTAGGGCTAATGGAGGCCCAACCAAATAGCTCATTAGTCTCATCACCCTCTGGGATAGCAGTGATCAGGCTGTGGAATGGGCTGAGGTGTCGGTAGTCACCGATCACCTGAGTGCCAGTGAGTACATTGCCATCGATTAGACGAACCTTTCCGTGCTTAGTATCCAGCTTGTTTTGGCAAAGCTGAGCCACATCGGCACCAGCGATCACCTTAGCATATCCAGCACTCTCCATGCGAGAGCCAGCAAATACCACCTTACGGCTCAAGTCTACCTTGCCAGTAGCTAGGAAGCGACCAAGTAGAGCCAGCTCAGTGATGCCGATAACCCAAACATTCTCCCCCTTATTAATAGGCCTTGTGTGATTGATCACCACACTTGCATTGCCAATAGGGTGAGGGCCTTGCATCTCGTGGATCTCGCAGTTGGTAAGAGAGAGGCCACTGCCAGCCTTAGTGCTGATATGTACCCTGCCGATGGTTAAACGGCTGAGTAGATCTACCGCCTTCTGTAGATAGGGCTTATCCTCTGCGATGAGCTCTAGAGCATCGCCCTCCAATGGAGCACTCTGGTAAGCCGTTACATAGATGTCTCTTGGCGTCTTGGTAGGATCCACTACTCTATCATAAGGGCGATTGCGGAAGAGTGCCAAAAAGCCACTCTCACCGAGTAGAGCGAGCACCTCCTCGGTGCTTTTGCTCTCAATGCCTTGAGTATCAAACTGCTTGTACTCAATGGTCGTGTCGGGCTTCACCTCAATATAGAGGATCTTGCGCTTCGCACCACGACACACTTGGGTCACCTCACCACTAACAGGGGCTGTCAGCTTGAGCATTGGCGCCTCCTTGTGATAAAGCAGTGGCGAGCCTGCTTGTACACGGTCACCTACCTGCACCTCTAGCCTAGGCACAAACCCAGGGAAGTTGTCGGGCGATACACCGTACGAATGGACTTCTCCTACACTCACCTCTACTTTGGGAGCTTCTCCCACAAGGCGGATGTCGAGTCCTTTCTTGGTCTTAATAACATTAGCCATATAGTTCTTATAAGAAACTTATTAAAGTATTATTCCTTGCAAACTTACTATTTTTTAGAGTAACCCACACCTTTTTCCGAAACTTTGTGGCTTTACTCGTTACTATTAGAGGGGAAAGTGTGAAAAAGCATTATCCCAAGGCTACTTGAGGGGGAGGTAGGGGGCGAGGCGAAGGGAGTCGTCGGTGGAGAATTGTCCGCTCTCCATCAGGGCTTTCCATGTGGGCTCTTGGCCACTGCGGAGTATCTCCTTGAGCACTTTTGTGTGCCGCCATTGGAGGTAGGGGTGGCGAGGGATGCTATCTCGGCTAATGGCGAGTGGGGTGGGGGCGGTCTCTATCCGAAAGAAAGGGGCAATCTGATCGTATCGCTCCCGATCCATGCCATAAACCTCCTGCAACTGCTCCACCACGTAGTAGCCACCTAGCAGCTCGCGATACTTGTAGATCCGTCGAGCAAATGAGGCGCCAATCCCTGGTACTCGGGTCAGAAGAAGGGTGTCGGCACTATTGAGATCTATCGTGGCTCCCTTCTCTAGCTTTTTGGGGTAGTGGGCACGTTCTGGTGGGCCAGGGTATCGTGATGTGCGGATAGGGGCAGAGCTAGCCGTTGTCTTTGGCTCTGCTTGCAGCGTGTCCGAGGGGCTCTTTGTCTCAATATATATAGTATCGCGAACCTGATAAGATTGCACCTCATTACTCTTTACACTGGCACTACTTTGTCCACTAAAATAGACGTAGACGATCAGCCCCAGTAGCAATACAAGTAGCCCAATGAGCATCTTGCGATCGCCTTTTGTGATCCCTCCCATATCCTACTCTTTGATAATGCCATCCTCTAGCTTGATGGTGCGGTGGGTGACAGCTGAGATCTGAGGGTCGTGTGAAACGATTAGGAACGTCTGACCCTCCTCCTCATTCAATTGGTGAAAGATCGCATGAAGCTCTCGCCGGTTGTCGCTATCGAGTGCCCCCGTTGGCTCATCTGCCAAGATCAGGAGTGGGTCGTTGATCAGTGCCCTTGCCACCGCCACTCGCTGCTTCTCCCCACCACTCAGTTTGGCTGGTCTATGCTCAAGGCGATGGCTCATGCCCAGTTTGTCAAGGATATCTCTCGCCTTCGCAAGCGATGCCTTCTTGCTTACCCCAGCAATCATACTCGGGATAGCCACATTCTCCACCGCTGTAAATTCGGGTAAAAGCTGGTGCGACTGAAAGACAAAGCCCATCTGCCGATTGCGGAAGTCCGACTGCTCATCACGACTAAGCTGGTGCACCTTCACCCCGTTGATCTCTACACTTCCACGGTCAGGCTTATCCAGAGTGCCAATGATTTGTAGCAACGTGGTTTTTCCCGCCCCACTGGCACCTACAATCGCTACAATCTCCCCCTCCTGCACCTCCATATCTATCCCTTTTAGGATCTCCAGCTTCCCGAAGCTTTTGTGAAGATCCTCCACTTTGATCAGTGTCTTTGCTCGCATTCCTCTACTTTATCAGATGGTCAATAGCTACATAAGCGGCATAGCAACCAGCAACGGCCGGATTGTAGGCAATCGTCCCAGTGATCGACTTCTTATTCTGTTCCCCCTCTGTCACTACAATGGCATGCTCGTGGGGTAACTCCTCAGAGTAAACCACGGGAAACTTTAGCGATACCTCCAGACGCCTTAGTCGCTTCCGAATCATACGTGCCAGCGGGCAGTTCTTCGCTTTGTCCATCCGCCCTATCTTCAGTTGGCGAGGATCCAACTTCGCCCCCGTGCCCATGACACTCACGAAAGGGATCTCACGCTCCACAAGGGCTTTAATCAGGTGCACCTTGGGGCTGAGCGTATCAATCGCATCGATCACAAAACTATAAGGGACCGCATCAAGTAGCTCAAATGTATCCTCATCGCGGACAAATTGAGCCCTCATCTCCAAGTCTATATCGGGGTTGATATCCCTAATCCGTTCGCTCCAAAGCTCCGCCTTGCCCCGCCCGATAGTGCTGTGCAGTGCAATCAATTGCCGATTGATATTGCTACTGTGGACGCTATCACTATCCACAATCGTCAGCTTGCCAATCCCCGTGCGAGCCAACATCTCGGCAACATAGCCTCCTACACCGCCAAGACCCACCAAAAGCACATGGCTCCCCCGTAGCTTCTCCAGTTGTTCGCTACCGAGGAGCAACTCCGTTCGGCTCTGCCACTCTCTCTCTTCATTCATATCCACAAAGGTAATAAAATAAACCTTGCCACCCGACATAGTCCCTATATATATGTGTCCTTACCGAAACGGGAGATGATCATCAAAGAAAACCCCGAAGGGGTTTCATATCATCTGGCACAAGCACGCTTCGGTCGCAGCACCCTGGCGGGTGCTCTAGTAAGGTGTCCGACTCGTCTGACCTGTCTGACCTGTCCGACTTGTCCGATATAGGTACCCTCACATCGGTAGCCCCTCCAGAAAGCCCCCACCATAAAAATAGTCAGCAGGGAGAGTCTTAGGAACTCACTGCTGACTAATATAAGGCGTGCGCCGAGGAAATTGTAAAAACTCCGAAATTAAGGATTTGAGGATGGCTAATGCTCTGAAATCCACCGGTACCCACAAGGAGTACACTGCCCGAAGACAGTCGAGGCCAGTCATCACATCAGTCCAATGATCTCGGAACTGTAATATATTGATGAGTTTCGCATTTGCTCGACGCACGTTGTCTCTATATTTCTCCTCCCTTAATCGGTAGCCCTCTGGCTCCCTTCCTATCACAAAGATAGCTTTTATTTCCAACAATACCAAAACCTAACCCCTAGCCCAAGTTTGCCCCCTAGAGTATATTTTGGGGTG
>NZ_KV820641.1:0-254 GCF_001815465.1 Porphyromonas sp. HMSC077F02
GCTCTTCTTGTCTCTTCTTTTTCTTCGCCTTCATCTCTATAACTTCGTCTAGCCCAGAATCTAGGTACCTATGAACCCACTCCAAGATCGTAGTCCTACCAATAGGGACAAGGTGTGAAATCTGGGTATAACCTAAGTTTTCCTCAAAATAGAGGTGAATAACTCGGTCAAAATAAATCTTCTGGAGTTGACTCCTTTTTACAAACTTACTCATAAAAATCTATCTATGAGTCAACTTTTTCTAGGACAAGACA
>NZ_KV820642.1:0-206 GCF_001815465.1 Porphyromonas sp. HMSC077F02
GGTAGTGCGAAACCAGGTGTGGATACGGAAGCCCGATGGGTGGTAAAATGTAAGAAGTTTAGATATGGGTACAAGAAACATGTCTTGACAGACGGAGAAGGCCTTGTGAATACCCTCACCACCACATCTGCCAATGTCTCAGACACGACAGAATTTCCAACTCTCATAGAGAAAGGAGCCCTTCAAAAAGGAGTAATGGTATTAGC
>NZ_KV820643.1:0-654 GCF_001815465.1 Porphyromonas sp. HMSC077F02
TCTAGCTCGTTATTCACTATCACGTTTAGTCGTACACTATAAAGATCACAATCAAGTTATTTTGACGTGGACTTGTTTTACAATGTCCTTTGTACTACTTGTTTGTTTCACCACAAAATTGTGATGTCCTTGTCTTAATATATGTCTATGAACTCTTTTCCATTAACCGCCTTTTCAGCGGTTGGTTTTGCAAAGGTACAAACGATTTTTCATTCGACCAAATATTCAAGAAACTTTTTTTCAACACTCACACTTGAGCACCCCGTTTCTGAATTGCGAATGCAAAGATAGAAAGAATTTTTCAATCCACCAAATCTCAGCACCTAATCTTCGAGAAACTTAATCTCCAACACCAAAACCCTTGGGGCTAAAAATAGACCTCTGCTACCACCCCACTGGGCTACTAAGAGGTCTCATTTCTCGTTTGCGGTTGCAAAGATAGAAACAATTTCCCATTCCACCAAATATATCCATCAAGAAAATCGCACAAAAGAGAGTAACACGCTGATTATGAGCAGGAAATATTTTACAATTATTTTAGGAAGTCATCAGGGGGTTACGCATAGGAAGGCCTTACCGAGTGGAATTCATCAGAGTGACAATGAGAAAGGACCTCTGCCGAGGTCCGACGGATCCTAGCCCCCGAGTCGGAGG
>NZ_KV820644.1:0-266 GCF_001815465.1 Porphyromonas sp. HMSC077F02
CTTAAAGCGAATGATAAAGCGAGCGAGAAGCTCATCCATCACTCAGACAGAGGCTGCCAGTATGCCAGCCACCAGTATGTAGATATCCTTAAAAAGAATGACATAGATATAAGTATGACAGAAACCCCAGATCCCAAAGATAATGCACAAGCAGAGAGGATCAATAACACTATAAAGAATGAGCTCTTAAAAGGCAAACGTTTTAAAACCATCAAAGAGGCAAAGGCTGAATTAACCTCAGTCATAGAGTTTTACAACACAAAAAG
>NZ_KV820645.1:0-217 GCF_001815465.1 Porphyromonas sp. HMSC077F02
TTGACTGGAGGGCGTAGCCCGTAAGGAAACCCCTCACAGGACTAAAGGTACCAAAACTTGGGCACCTATCCTATTTTTTGATTTTCAAGGTACTCCTCTCTATAGCTTTTCCACCTCTTGGGGATTTTCCCTTTGCACTTTGAGGCTTCAATAGGTGTCATATAGTCGAGACTCATGTGAGGCCTTTTTGTGTTGTAAAACTCTATGACTGAGGTTA
>NZ_KV820646.1:0-44925 GCF_001815465.1 Porphyromonas sp. HMSC077F02
ATTAACGGAGTCAACCTTTTTCAGGAAACCACAATGAAGATACCATAACAACCAACGACCCTTGCGGTCGCACCTACATGGGCTTGTGCGACCACAAGGGTCGATTACGTATGTCGCATCCTTTTTCCCGCCAGTCGTTCGGGGACTCCCGTCCCCTCCGACTGGGGGCTAGCTGAGTGCCACCCTGTCGGGTGCTTTTATACGCCTCTTTATGACGGGGTGTTGAGGCCTAGCCTGCGATTGTCTCAAAACTCGTCAGAAGGTGCGTTGTTACTTGCCTCTATTGAGCTCCACCACCTCTCCGAGGTGGATGGCCATGAGCCAGTAGGTATCTGGTCCATCCGCTTTATAGAGAAGGTCCTGCACCGCCTCCATTCCTTTTTTAGCAGCAGCGTCGTACTTCTCGTCCGTGACACTCTCATCCAGATAGTCAAACCTGAAGATATCCCCCTTGTAGGTTCTTTGAGGCATAAAGCAGATACCCTTGATCCGCACCACCGCCGTATCTCTATTCTTGTTGTAGCCCACGCCCAGTCTCAAGTACTCAAAGTAGCGAGGCACAAAGAGGAATATCCCATTATTGTAGGAATCCAGCGAGAAGTCAAACTCCTCTCCCAGATTAGGGTTCAGCACTATCTGCTCCTGTGGTGACTCCCTCAAGTCGAGGTATTTGCCCATCACCGTCTCCTTTATCTCACGGTACTCCACCACCTTCTCTCCCGAAGCGATCTTATCAAACCATTGCTGATCAATCGTCAGGTAGAGACTATTATCCTTCGTACACTCCTCGCCACTTGGGATCATCTCATAGTAGTTAGGGCTCTCCAAAAGCTCCTTCGTTGCCTTCAGTTCATCAGTCTGAGGATGCTCAAAAGGCTTGCCATCCCACTCCTTTAGCTTGAAATGCAAATCAAACTCATCCCATAGCTCCTCAATCGATTGCTTCACCCTCTTAAAAGGGGACTTCTCTACTTTTTCACTCATACTCGTTTCTCCTTCTGCTACTTGTTTTACCTTACTTTCCTAAACGTACACAATTATCAGCAATCAATATACCTTTATGTAGGTATTGTGATAATGCGACTATTTGGGGAGCTTTGCTAATCGGATTTATGAAAAGATAAGATGATGATGGCAGATAAAAGGAAAATAAACTTTGATGCGGTGGAGGAGACGCTTTTAATTCCACTATTGATGAGGTGGAAAGATGCTGAGAGCCCTCACCCAATACTTGGCGATAGAGTAGCTATTGATGTCGCTAATCAAATTGACTTCAACTGGGATAAATATGGTGGCTGGAATAAGATGAGCTACTATGGCTGTCTTGTTCGGGCAGGGTATTGCGATAGCGAAGCTGTGAGAATAGCCTTAGAGCACTCACCTGAGTCTATCTTGTTGGTGAATGCTGGTTGTGGGCTTGACACTCGATGGCATCGGACGCTCTCATCCCTCTCAAACTACCCGAGGGTGGATCTAGACCTTAAAGAGGTAATGAATATAAGAAAAGAGGTGGTGCCACCTCTCAATGGGGTTACGAGTGTCACTTCCGACCTTACCTCACCCGATTTTATTGAACAATTAAAAGGCATGATGGCACCTACCACTCATATTGTTTTGGTCATTGAAGGGGTACTTATGTATTTCACCGATGCAGAGATCAGAGAGCTACTGGAGCGACTTTATGCCGCTTTTGGTGAAAGAGTGACTTTGGTGGGTGATTTATTGAATAATACCATTGTGAAGCATCAACATAAGCACGATACTCTTCGCCACTCACAGGCCGTATTCAGGTCCGGCTATGATAGTATCGCCGAGGTTGAAGCTTTGCACCCCCAGCTGAAGGTGCTTTGCCGTCGCTCAGTGTTGGATATGATGAAACCTCATATATTCATTGCTCGTCTGCTTGCTTTGATACCATCAATGCGTTGGAATACAACGGTATATACTCTTGGTTTTAGGTCGTTATAAGATCAAAACAACTTGATAAAAAAGTATAAATGGGTGTGGATATATAATATATTTGCTATCTTTGCCAAGATTTTTGATGGTACTTAGTGAAGTGCCACCATGCTCCGAAACTCGGAGGCCCATCCTCTGTGATGCCTGTGAAGGGTGTCTTTGGTGGGTTAAGTGGAATTTAGATAGACTTTTATGAGACTAAAAACTATGCTACTTGGTATGCTGGTAGCTCTCGTTGCCCTTGGGCTTTTATCAGGGAGAGTGATTTCAGGACGTGCCGATAAGGGGCTGAACCCTGGCGAACAGATACCAAGTATGGTGGTGGATGGCTGTGATCTAGCCGAGACTTTGGCCAATGAGCCTAAGGCGGTGCTAGTCATCTGGTCGGTAGATGATGCTACCTCGAGGGTAGCCAATGCGTGGGCCTGCAATAGTGCCAGCTTGAGATCTACCGATACACCTATCTACTCTATCTGTCTGGATGGAGATGAGACGACAGCCACCCTCTACGCAAAGATGGACGGTGCCAAGGAAAATGTAGCCCCTATTGGGTTGCAAGGTGAGAAACTAAAAGGAGGAACCTCACTATTGGCGAGCCGTGGATCTGGCAAGGTGTACTATACCTCCTATGGTATAGTAGAGAGAGTGATGTCTGCGGAGACACTATTTGACAAAATTCAATAAGAAGAGTGAGGGGCAGGTAGCTACTAGTAGTTACCTGCCCCTCTTCTATTTTGCGGCTTCCCGAATGATATCCGTCGGAGTGTTTATGGGTAAGGACCTCCGCAGGAGGTCCGATTTGTTGTAGCCCCCATTCGAGGCTCGCAGAGCCGATGAATGGGGGTAAATAAGGCGACCAAAATCTACGATCCCTTGTGGGTCGGACAACCTATTCTTGGATTGATTTTAACGTTCTAGCTTATATTGTCCGACCCACAAGGGGTCGAATATATATGTGAGCTCTTGCTTACCCCCGGTCGTTCGGGCTACGCCCTCCGACGCGGGGGCTACAACAAATCGGACCTCTGCCGAGGTCCTGATTCCTATTATTCGTCGTCTTCCTCGAGGGAGGCGAGATTTCCTTTCCGTTGCCGCTCCTCTTCAAACTTCGCTTTCATCGTTGGGTTTTGGTAGGTTAGCTTGCGGATGGTAAGTCCCTCCGCCTTGTCGTTGGCGAGCCTCAGATTGTTTTCCGAGCCGACTAGTGCCTCACGCACTTTCGTGAGGTGCTGTATGGTCTTATCTATCTCATCAATCGCTTTAGTAAACTTCTCACTGGCTAGCCGGTAGTTGTATCCAAACTTCTGCTTAAAGTCGCTTAGCTTGTCCTCAAAGTTGGTGATATCTACCGACTGTTGCCTTGCTTGCTCCAATTCCTTCTTGTACTCAATGCTTTTTTGAGAGGTCTGCTGAAGGATGGTGATCATCGGGATAAAAAACTGTGGGCGTATCACGTACATACGCTCATACTTCGGCGACATATTCACGATGCCCGTATTGTAGAGCTCGCTATCAAGCTCCAGCATAGAGACCAGTACGGCGTACTCGCACCCCTTAGTCTTGCGGTCTTTATCTAGTTTCTCCAGAAAGTCCTCATTCTTGTGCTTGGTAGCGGTGGTCTCATTTTGGTTTTTCATCTCAAACATAATTGAGATATACTCCTGCCCATCATCGGTATAGTCGCGGAATATAAAGTCCCCTTTGGAGCCCGAGGAGGCATCATTATCCTTCTCAAAAGTGGCATTGGGAAAAAGCATACTTATCCGCCCATACTCCGTATAGCAGTGCTGCTCCAGCGTCTCTCCTACCATCTTTGTGGAGAGACGTGCCTTCATATCACGATAGAGCTCCACCTGCTCCTTGAGTAGCCGTACCTCCGTAGCATTCTCCTCACGAAGTCGATTCTCATTATTCATAGCTTCGCTTTTGGCAAGAGCCATCTGATTCTTGAGGTCAGCGATTTCTCGCTCCTTTTCCTGTACCTGATTCTTACTCAGATTCTCGACCTTCAGTAGAGCTACTTGGTGAAGACCATTGGCTTCTGCTAATTCCTTCTCCAATTTCGCGATCTGCTCCTGCTCCTTGGCCACTGCTTTGTTCACCGCATTCTCTTGAGCCACTTCACTACTCTTTAGTTGCTCCTTGAGAGATGAGAGCTCCTGATCCTTTTGCGAAATCATCTGCTCGTAATGGCGAGAGCTTTCCGATTGGGCCGCCTTTTGCTCCGCTTGCCACTGCTTTCGCTGCTCTTCGACCCTCTGCTGTAGGTCCAACTGATATTCAGCAGTCCGCACCTGCTCCACTATAGAGGCGTAGTCCGCCTCATCTACGGTAAATGTACTGCCACACTTAGGGCACTTCAACTCTTTCATACTTGTCTTGGTTAATTTATTTATCGTAAAGATACCAAATTTCGTCATTATTAAGACCGACGAAAAAAGCTGGCTACCCTCTTTCTATGGTATGGATTTGTCCGACCCACAAGGGGTCGCAAGGTTGGGGGCGTTTTCGTGTTCCCCCATTCATCGGCTCTACGAGCCTCGAATGGGGGCTAGGATCCGTCTGACCTCCCGCGAGGGGAGGTTATTAATAATTAGACGAAGCGTCAATTGTTTTGGACTGATCAAACGACCGCTTGCGGTCGGACGGATCCTAGCCCCTGGTCGGAGGGCTTGCCCGAACGACCGGGGGAATACGGTAATCACCTACCCACCCCTACGACCTCCCCTTGTGGGAGGTCGGACAACTTGATCTAGGACTTTGTCTAGCATATAATCAAGATTAAAAGTAATATGCATCGTGCAATAGACATATAAAAAATAGGTGTGTCGAGATATAGCATCTCAACACACCTATTTTATAATAAGTGCTCCCCTATGCGAAGAAGTCCTGCTGCTTCCTAGATTTTACTCAGAAACAGTCAGTCTAGCACGTCCCTTAGCACGACGAGCTGCTAGTACACGTCTACCATTTGCGGTAGCCATACGAGCACGGAAGCCGTGCTTATTCTTCTTTTTCCTTACCGAAGGTTGATATGTCCTCTTCATTGCTTTATGTATTTACTTAGTTCTACTGTCAATAAACGTTCGGCAAAGATACTAAAATTATTGCTAACTGCAAATGGTTTTTCCAACCTCTATTAGGAATTACGCGATAGAAAGTTACGACAATAGGAATTAGATTTGATTGAATGTCAGCCAATATGGGCATAAGAGCACCCTGAGGGGTGCTTTGTTGGAACCTCTGCCGAGGTCCTTTTTCTATCGGTTTTGAGGTGAGAAGTAGGGTGAAAGAGGGTGGATTGAAATGGCGGAGAAAGTGCTTTTGTAACTGTTTGATACACAGGGCTCTATTTGGGGCTCAGTTTAGTTGCAACTAAGCAAACGCTTAGTTGCAACTCGCCAATTGCTTAGTTGCAACTCGTCGATCGGTTAGTTGCAACTAAACTTTTGCTTTGATAGGGCACTGATTTTAGAGACTGTTTGAGTCTCCTCTAGTTTGTTGCTTTTCGCCCGTTTTTACCTATCTTGCTACTGGCTGTAGGATAAGGTATCGGTTTTGATATTTATTCAAGTGGTAAAAGCCCTTCTCCCCTCCAAAATATAATTTTTGAGCGAATCCGCTCAATTTCTTAGGCAATTACTAATTTTTTCTGTATTTTTGAGGGACGGTTGTAAAAGGACTTTTGTAAAGGGTGTACCACAGAAAAAACCACCCCTTTTATTGAAGGTTTCAGGAGGTAGTACGAGCTGGTCTGTCTCTTGGGTTGCAACTTGGAATTTGGACAAATAATACACCTATAATAAATATATCAAGCTATGAGTAAAGGTATTAGTTTATCTCAACTTAAAGAGAAGTTTCACGATGGTATGAGCATCATGGTGGGCGGGTTCCTTGGTAATGGTACCCCCGAGAAGATCATTGACGCACTGGTAGAGAGTGGGGTGAAGGATCTCACAATGATTGTCAATGACACCTCTTATCCCGAGCTAGGGTGCGGACGCCTTATCGCCAATCATCAGGTTAAAGAGCTCTATGTATCGCATATCGGCACCAACCCTCACACTGCTGAGCAGATGAATAGTGGCGAGCTGACGATCCACTTCTGTCCACAAGGCTCCCTTGCCGAGCAGATTAGGGCCGGAGGTTGTGGCCTTGGTGGCGTATTGACCACTACCGGGCTCGGTACTATTGTAGCCGATGGCAAGGAAAAGGTGAAGGTAGATGGTGTTGAATACCTCCTTGAGAAGCCACTAAGAGCCGAGTTTGCCTTTATCAAAGGGAGTATCGGTGACGAGATGGGCAATCTAGTTTACAAGGGAACTACTCAAAATTTCCAACCCCTTATGGCAATGGCTGCTGATACTGTAGTAGCTGAGATTGAGCATAAGGTACCTACGGGTGAGATCGCTCCTGAGGCTATTCATACTTCAGGCATTTTGGTTGATTATATTATTGAATAAAGTAGAGCATTTAGATATATGGAGAATAATAATCTAAAGTCAATGATCCGCCTCCGCATGAGTAGCGGTGATGCACACTATGGTGGTAACTTAGTGGATGGAGCACGTATGCTACAGCTATTTGGCGATGTGGCTACCGAGTTGCTCATCATGAATGATGGTGATGAGGGCCTTTTTGTGGCTTATGACAATGTAGAGTTCAAGGCACCTGTCCATGCTGGTGACTACATTGAGGCTGTTGGGGAGATTGTGAGTGCAGGTAACTCCTCTCGCAAGATGGTCTTTGAGGCACGTAAGGTGATCAGCCCTCGTACAGATATCAGTGCATCGGCAGCCGATGTGCTGGAGGAGCCTATTGTGGTTTGTAGAGCTAGTGGTACTTGTGTAGTGCCCAAGAACTGTCAACGCAAAGGAAAGTAAGCTATTATGGATAAACTGATCATTACTGCTGCAATCTGTGGTGCTGAAGTGACTAAGGAGCACAATCCGGCGGTCCCTTATACCGTTGAGGAGATGGTGCGCGAAGCCAAGAGTGCTTATGATGCTGGTGCTGCTGTGCTTCACGTGCATGTACGGGAGGATGATGGTACCCCTACTCAGAGCAAGGCTCGCTACAAGGAGGTGATGGATGCTATCTTGCGTGAATTGCCCGATGTTATCATTATCCCCTCTACGGGAGGTGCTGTGGGTATGTCGGCTGAGGAACGCCTGCAACCTACCGAGCTGATGCCTGAGATGGCTACTTTGGATTGTGGTACCGTGAACTTCGGTGATGAGGTATTTGAGAATACCCTACCAATGATGAGGGCTTTTGGTAAGCGGATGCTCGAGAATAATATCAAGCCAGAGTATGAGTGCTTTGATATGGGACACCTTGAGGCAGCCCTTCAGATGGCTCGCCGTGGTGAGGCTCCCGGGCACCCCATGCAGTTTAACTTTGTGCTAGGAGTCCCAGGTGCTTCATCGGCCTCTGTTTCCAACCTTTTGTGGCTCGTCAATGCTCTTCCTGAAGGGTCTACTTGGACCGCTACAGGGATTGGACGCCATGAGTTTACACTCGCGGCACATGCGATCGCTATGGGCGGCCATGTGCGTGTGGGCTTTGAGGATAACCTCTACCTCTCTAAGGGGGTATTGGCGAAGTCCAATGGCGAGTTGGTAGCAAAGGTGGTACGGATTGCCAAGGAGCTGGGTCGTGAGATTGCTACCTCTGATGAGGCACGTGAGATCCTTTCACTCCCACCTCGTAAGTGATTCTCTAGACACACTCATATTAAGAATAATAGAATAGACATTAATATATATATATGGCTCAGAAACCAGGAAATAGATATGGCACCCATAGGGTGATTTCACCTAAAGGGGTATTGCCACAGCCTGCCGACAAGGTGGACAATAATATGGATGAGATCTTCGATAATGAGATCCTCATCGATGTGAAGACACTTAATATAGACTCTGCAAGCTTTACCCAGATCTCCAAGCAAGCTGGAGGAGATAAGGATAAGATTGCCGAGATCATGATGGATATTGTGGAGAAGCAGGGGAAGCATCGCAATCCTGTCACTGGCTCTGGTGGTATGCTACTCGGAGTGGTGGAGAAGATCGGTGATGCCCTCAAGGGTAAGATTGACCTGAAGGAAGGGGACAAGGTGGCAACACTTGTTTCGCTTTCGCTCACTCCACTAAGGATAGATAAGATCAAGGAGATCCGCCCTGAGATTGACCAGGTGGATATCGATGGTAAGGCGATTCTCTTTGAGAGTGGTATCTATGCCAAGATTCCAGATGATCTACCAGAGAATCTGGTGCTTTCGGCTCTTGACGTAGCTGGGGCACCTGCTCAGGTGGCTAAGCTAGTGAAGCCAGGGGATACGGTTACGATCATCGGAGCAGGTGGTAAGAGTGGTATGCTCTGCTGCTATGAGGCGAAGAAGCGTGCTGGTGTCACTGGTAAGGTGATCGGCATTGATTACTCTCAAGAGAGTGTGGATAGACTAAAGCGTCTCGGCTTCTGTGACGAGGTCTTCTCGGCCGATGCTACACAACCTATCCCTGTAATGGAGAAGGTGGAGAAGCTGACTAATGGTAAGATGAGTGATATCACCATCAACAATGTCAATATCCCTGATACCGAGATGACGAGTATCCTCTGTACCAAGGGGGATGGCATTGTCTACTTCTTCTCTATGGCAACGAGCTTCACCAAGGCAGCCCTTGGTGCTGAAGGGGTAGGAAGTCAGGTGACCATGATGGTGGGCAATGGCTATACCGCTGGTCATGCCGAGATCACTCTGCAGGAGTTTAGAGAGTGCGAACCACTGAGAAAGCTATTTACTGAGCTTTACGCATAAGGATGAATGAATAGTGGAGAGAGATAGGGCAGACTGCTATTGACCTATCTCTCTGCCCACAAATAAAGAATAACGACCGAAAATACTATTTATGAATAAAAGTAGAAGAGACTACTACTTCCCTAATGTCACCGATGAGGAGTGGAATGACTGGCACTGGCAGCTCAAAAACCGAATTGAAACGGTAGAGGATCTGCAGAAGTATGTAGCACTAACGGAGGAGGAGCTAGAGGGAGTACGCAGCACGCTAAAGCAGCTCCGTATGGCTATTACCCCTTATTATATAAGCCTAATCAATCCCGACGACCCTAATGACCCAGTTCGCAAACAGGCAGTGCCTACTGCTAAGGAGCTGGTGGTAAGTCCTGAGGATCAGCTCGACCCTCTGAGCGAGGACGAGGACTCTCCAGTACCAGGGCTCACCCACAGATATCCTGATAGGGTGCTATTCCTGATTACTGATATGTGTGCAATGTATTGCCGTCACTGCACTCGCCGTCGTTTTGCTGGGCATAAGGATGCCTCTGCTCCTAGAGAGCGCATTGATAGAGCCCTTGAGTATATTGAGCAGGCTACAGAGGTACGTGATGTGCTTCTCTCGGGTGGCGACGCTCTGATGGTAGGGGATAAGATGCTAGAGTATATCCTACAGAGGCTAAGGGCTATTCCACACGTGGAGATTATCCGCTTTGGTTCGCGTGCTCCTGTAGTATTGCCACAGCGTATCACTCCTGAGCTGGTACAGATGCTTTCTAAGTATCACCCTGTATGGCTCAATACCCACTTCAATCACCCTAATGAGATTACCGAGGAGTCGAAGCTAGCTTGTGAGCGTCTTGCCAATGCTGGTATCCCTCTGGGTAATCAATCGGTGCTTTTGCGTGGTATCAATGACTGCCCTAGCATTATGAAGCACTTGGTACATGAGTTGGTAAAGATTAGAGTACGTCCTTATTATATATATGTGTGCGACCTTTCTCAAGGTATTAGCCACTTCCGTACTCCAGTATCCAAGGGTATTGAGATCATTGAGGCTTTGAGAGGACATACTTCGGGCTACTGTGTACCTACCTTTGTGGTGGATGCTCCTGGTGGCGGTGGTAAGATTCCAGTGATGCCTAATTACATTATCTCTCAGTCGCCTCGCCGTGTGGTGCTCCGCAATTATGAGGGAGTGATTACCACTTATACGGAGCCCGAGGGGTACCAAGAGGGTACTTGCAACTGTGAGGAGTGTAATGATACTTGCGACGGAGTAGCTTCACTCCTTGCCGGTAATCATCTATCGCTATCTCCTACTCACTTGGCACGTAAGGAGCGTACCAAGAGGATTAGAGAGCAGAATAAGGATAAGTAACTCACGTGGGTGAGGCGATCTCTTGTCAATATTCCTGGTATGCCATTTATCAAAAAACTACTAGAACTCAGTAGCCTTTCGATCGTAGGAACGGCCAAGAATACTGGCAAGACTGCCACACTCAATTATGTACTGCAGCGGATAGCCTCTCAAGCACCTGATAAGGTGGTAGGACTTACCTCTATAGGGCTGGAGGGGGAGCGACGCGATCAAGTGACGCAGACGGAGAAGCCCGAGATTACACTCTCTAAGGGGACTCTATTTGTCACGGCGGAGCACTACTATCGGCAGAAACAGCTCTCGGCGGAGGTGCTGGGAGTGGAGCGGGTTTATACCACTTCTACTGGGCGTCTGATATATGCTCGTGCGAGAGGAGAGGGCAAGGTGCTGATTGCTGGACCACCCACCACTCAAGGGCTACGAAAGGTGGTGGAGGTGATGCGGCGAGATGGTGCCGACCTATCGATTATTGATGGGGCACTCTCTCGGAAGTCACTCGCTTCTCCTGCAGTAGCTGATGGGCTGATACTTGCTACGGGTGCGGCCTTTTCGGCACAGCCAGAGCGGCTGATACAGCTCACCAAGGAGCTGGTGCAGCAGATAGAGTTGCCGGAGCTTTCGGATCGTCTACTAGCGAGTAGACTTGAGGAGGTAACTCATGGGATACGCCTGGTGGTAGGTGATGAGGTGCTCGACCCTGGCTATGCGTCGGCACTCCTTCCCCAATTTTGGGAGGATGGTCGGTGGCAATTACTGGAGGGACTGGTATTTGTCTCTGGGGCGGTGCACGACAATCTCTTAGAGCGTATTCGGCAGGCTAAGGGGTGTCGGGGGCTGATTGTCCGCGACTTTACGAGGCTGTTTGTCTCGGGTCAGGCGGTGAGAAGCCTTCTGGCGAGTGGCAAAAAGCTCTATACCCTTCGGCGGGCAGAGTTGGTGGCGGTGACCTTTAACCCTGTTGCTCCGACAGGATTTAGGATGCCTTCGGAGGAGATGTGTGAGCGAATGAGTGAGGCACTTGAGGTGCCAGTGTATGATATAATGAGATGTAGTGATGAGATTTCGTGAGGCACTAGACCATATCAAGGGGCTGAGGTATGTGCTGGAGGAGATGAGCTTTTCCTCTAGCATAGGTCGCTTGGCTCTATTGGATAGCTATTGGCTCACGAGTCGCGAGGAGATTGAAGAGGCACTCGATGAGGTGGCTAAGTTCGTCGGCTACATACAGTCTTCTGAGGGGATTCCGCTCTTGCAGCTACAGCTTGAGGAGGTGGTGAATATCTCTGGTTCTATTGAGGTGCTAAGGGCTACGGGTGCTATCTGTAGCGATGTGGATCTCTTTGAGATAAAGAAGCTAGCTCTGATTGATGAAAAGATTGCTCAGTTGCAGGACCATTATCACTACCAATTGACCGAACGTCCTTCGCTGAAGGGAGTGCTATCGGTGCTCGACCCACGCGAGGAACGGTTGCCTAGCTTTTATCTAGATAATTATTTTGATGCACGGCTCAAGGAGATAAGAGAGGCGATTGAGCGGACGAAGGAGGAGACCCCTTTGGCGGAGCTCAATGCCCAACTCTCGCAGTGTGAGGAGGAGGTGAGAGCTAGGCTAACTGAGGAATTGGCCCCTTTTGCCGACTCGCTAGAGATGGTATTAAAGGCTCTGGCACACGATACGGCTATTTTGGCAAAGGCTGATTGGGCAGTGAGGTATCGGGCGTGTCGGCCAAAGCCTATCTCCTCTGGTACCACTCATATGGAGGAGTTGGTGAATCCCGAGGTGGCAGATCAGGTAAGAAGGAGTGGGGAACGCTTTCAGCCAGTTTCAATAGAGTTTGAAGAGGAGCCGACCCTGATCTCTGGTGCCAATATGGGAGGTAAGAGTGTGCTTTTGCACTCGGTAGCACTGGCACAGGGGATGATGCAGTTTGGCATGTATGTCTTGGCGAAGTCTGCTACCATGGTGGTGGTAGAGCATCTTCTTTATTCAGCCGGTGATGGCGAGGATATGCGGTTGGGGCTCTCTTCATTTGGAGCAGAGATGATTCGGCTCAATGGTATCATCCAGGCGGTGAAGAGTGGGCAGAAAGTGCTTGCGATTATTGATGAACCCGCTCGTACCACCAACCCTGAAGAGGGGTATGCCCTTGTCTCAGGACTTGTGAAGCTACTAGAGCAATATGGGGCTATGGCACTGATCACTACTCACTATAGTGGAGTGCCCTCGCAAGGAAGGCGATGGAGGGTACGGGGATTTGTGGAGGGACATGATATGCACGGCGTAGAGGTGGCACATCTCGCTGAGCTGATGGATTATAGTTTGGTGCCAGATAGTCAGGAGTCTGTGCCGAGAGAGGCCTTTCGGATTGCTCGACTACTTGGGGTGGATGAGGAGTTTTTGGACTTAAGCAACAACTGTTTTAGGACGATCGAATGAATATGAAAAGTAAGGTGGGAATTGACTTCTCAAAGGTGGAGCAAGCACGTGGGGCAGCACGAGCTATTGCTGAGGATGTACAGACCTTTGTAGATGAATATACGACGGTAGCCGTAGAACGCACCCTTTGTCGCTTTGTAGGGATAGATGGTGTAGATGGAAATCAAGTGCCGCTTCCCAATGTGGTGGTGGAGCATCTGGTGGAGGAGAATGCACTCTCCAATGGAGCTCTATTCTATCTAGCATCCGCGATGGTTGCAACGGGAAAGGAGCCTCAGGAGATAGCTGAGGAGGTGTCGGATGGTAAGATAAAGCTGACACAGTTTCCTGCAGCCTCTGAGCAGGAGGTGGCTGATATACTCGCCCCATATATTAAGGCAGGTATGGAGCGAATTGCAGCAAGGAGAGCCAGAAGGGAAAAGTTTATCAAGGAGGTGGGCGAAGGACCACAGCCTTATCTCTATGTGATTGTTGCGACTGGTAATATCTATGAGGACGTGGTGCAGGCACAGGCGGCAGCTCGCCAAGGTGCCGATATCATTGCGGTGATTCGTACCACGGGGCAAAGCCTTCTTGACTATGTCCCCTACGGAGCTACTACTGAGGGATTTGGCGGTACCTATGCGACGCAAGAAAACTTCCGCATTATGCGAAAAGCCCTTGATGAAGTGGGTGAGGAGGTAGGACGCTATATCCGACTCTGTAACTACTGCTCGGGTCTTTGTATGCCTGAGATTGCTATTATGGGTGCTTTTGAAGGGCTAGATGTGATGCTCAATGATGCCCTTTATGGCATTCTATTTAGGGATATCAATATGAAGCGAACCATCGTGGACCAGTACACTAGTCGTGTGATCAATGGTTTCGCTGGGGTGATTATCAATACCGGTGAGGATAACTACCTCACCACTGCTGATGCTCTTGAGGAGGCACATACGGTCTTGGCCTCGGACTTTATCAACGAGCAATTTGCCCTCAAGGCGGGTATCCCAGAAGAGCAGATGGGACTCGGCCACGCCTTTGAGATGGATCCTGCCGTGGAAAATGGCTTCCTCTATGAATTGGCACAGGCTCAGATGACGAGGGAGATCTTCCCTAAGGCACCATTGAAGTATATGCCACCTACAAAGTTTATGACCGGTAATATCTTTAGAGGTCATATCCAAGATGCTCTATTCAATATGATCGGTATCTGGACACACCAAGGGCTACAGCTTCTAGGTATGCCTACCGAGGCGATACACACTCCATTTATGAGCGACCGATATCTCTCAATTGAGAACGCTCGCTATATCTTCAACAACATGAAGTCCATCGGCGACGATGTGGAGTTTAAGGAGAATGGTATCATGCAGACCCGTGCCAAGAATGTGCTTGAGAAGGCATTGACACTATTGCAGGATATCCAGGAGGAGGGTCTCTTTATTGCCCTTTCAAAGGGTATCTTTGCTGATATCAAGCGACCACAAGATGGTGGTAAAGGTCTGGATGGCGTTAAGCGCAAAGGGGAGCGCTACTACAACCCTATTTTGGAACTAATGAAAGACAATAAGATTGCGGGCAAGTTATGAGTGGAGGACTATATTCAACCGAAGATAAAAGTTTTGATAGGACATTAGACCTATCCAAGGTGAAGCCTTATGGCGACACCATGAACGATGGCAAGGTACAGCTGAGTTTTACCCTTCCTGTACCTAAGGGTGCCGAAGCTGAGGAGGCAGCTAAGTTGCTCCTCAAGGAGATGGGCTTCCAAAATCCTATGGTGGTCTTTTCGAAAGAACTGACCGAGGGCTATACCTTTTTCAATTGCTATGGTAGCTGTACCCATACGGTAGATTATAGCAATATCTATGTGCCCAAAGTGGAGTCGACCACTATGTCGATGGAGGAGACCGACGACTATATCCGCACCCACTTGGGCAAACCTATCAAGGTGCTAGGAGCTAGTACCGGTACCGACGCACATACCGTAGGTATTGATGCGATCATGAATATGAAAGGCTTCGCTGGGCATTATGGTCTAGAGCGTTATGATATGATCGAGGCACGCAATCTGGGTAGCCAGGTGCCTAATGATGAGTTTTTGGCAAAGGCGATCGAGTTTGGTGCCGATGCTCTGCTCATCTCCCAGACAGTGACGCAAAAGGATGTCCATATCCAAAACCTCACCGAGCTGATAGAGATGATCGAGGCCGAGGGGCTTCGCGACAGAATGATCGTCTGTTGCGGTGGGCCTCGTATCACCCACGAGCTTGCCAAGGAGCTAGGCTATGATGCCGGATTTGGTGCCAACACTTATGCCGATGACGTCGCTTCGTTTATCGCACAAGAGATGGTACGGCGTCAGGAGCTACAAAACTGAAAACAAGATAAATACAAATACTATAAAGACTAAGATTATGGCATTAGACAAACAACAAGTCAGAGAAGTCATCGCAAAGAGAGTTGCTCTCGAATTAAAGGATGGTGACGTGGTCAATCTCGGTATCGGGCTGCCCACAATGGTTCCTTCCTTCTTGCCACAAGGCGTACATGTGATGCTACAGAGTGAAAATGGAATGATCGGGCTCGGAGCTACTCCCGAAGCAGGCCAGGAAGACCCCGATTGGATCAATGCAGGTGGTGGTGCCATCACTACTGTGCCGGGTGCGGCTACATTCGATAGCGCCACCTCCTTCGGTATTATTCGCGGAGGTCACGTGGACGTTAGCGTACTAGGTGCCTTGGAAGTAGATGAAGAGGGCGACCTCGCCAATTGGATTATCCCAGGTAAGCGTGCCCCCGGTATGGGTGGTGCTATGGACCTCCTCGTAGGTACCAAAAAAGTGATCCTCGCTATGGAGCACACCGCCAAGGGCAATCCCAAGATCCTCAAGAAGTGTCGCCTACCACTTACTGCCAAGGGACAGGTAGATATGATTGTCACCGAGATGTGCGTGATTGAGGTGCGTAAGGGCAAAGGTCTTTGGGTCACCGAGATATACGATGGCGTGAGTCGTGAAGAGATACAAGCTGCAACAGAGGCTGAGCTTCATTTCGACGAAAACGTACAGCCAATGAAGCAATAAAGATAGAGTCCATAAATAATAATATAGACAATACTGATTATGAATTTCAATTACACACCTCAGGAAGAACTCTTCTTGCAGATGATTAGAGAGTTTGCAGAGAAAGAGGTAAAGCCTCTAGCTGCAGAGATAGATGAAGAGGAGCGCTTTCCCATCGAGACCGTGGAGAAGATGAGCAAGCTCGGCCTTATGGGTATCACCATTCCAAAGGAGTATGGTGGAGCCGGAGCTACCAACCAGATCTACACCATGGCGGTAGAGGAGCTCAGTCGCGTATGTGCTACCACTGGCGTAGTAGTATCAGCTCATAGCTCACTCTGCTGCGACCCAATTATGTTCTTTGGTACCCCCGAGCAGAAGGAGCGTTACCTACCACGCCTCGCATCGGGTGAGTGGATTGGTGCCTTCGGACTTACCGAGCCCAATGCCGGTACCGACGCAGCTGGTCAGCAGACCTTCGCTGTAGAGGAGGAAGACCACTACGTACTCAATGGCAATAAGATCTTCATCACCAATGCCGAGTATGCCCACGTCTACATCATCTTTGCCATGACCGATAAGAGCCTTGGCAATAAAGGTATCTCTGCCTTTATCGTGGAGAAAGACTTCCCTGGCTTCTCAGTAGGAAAGAAGGAGCTCAAGATGGGTATCCGTGGCTCAGCTACTTGCGAGCTGATTATGGAGAATTGCATTGTGCCTAAGGAGAATCTACTCGGCAAGGTAGGTCAAGGCTTCAAGGTAGCCATGAAGACCCTCGATGGTGGTCGTATCGGTATCGCTTCACAAGCCCTTGGTATTGCCCGTGGTGCTATGGAGGAGACCGTGAAGTACACCAAGGAGCGTAAGCAGTTTGGTCGCAGTATCGCGAAGTTCCAGAATACCCAATTCCAGTTGGCCGACCTTGAGGCACGCATTGAGTGTGCGTCGCTACTTGTGCGTAAAGCAGCGTGGTGCAAAGACAACGGCCAGCCCTACACCGTTCCTGCCGCTCGTGCCAAGCTCTATTGTGCCGAGACAGCAATGGAGATGACCAATAAGGCCGTCCAATTCCACGGCGGATACGGCTACACCCGTGAGTATCCAGTGGAGCGAATGATGCGCGATGCCAAGATTACCGAGATCTACGAGGGTACCAGTGAGGTACAGCGTATGGTGATTGCAGCCAATCTACTGAAGTAAAAACGAGTAAATACATTCCTGAAATATGAAGATTTTAGTTTGCATAAAGCAAGTTCCAGATACCACTGAGATCAAGCTCGATCCAGTCAAGGGTACCCTCATCCGTACCGGTGTACCAAGTATTATGAATCCCGATGATAAGGGTGCTCTTGAGCAGGCACTACAGTTCAAAGATCGCTTCGGTGCCGAGGTTGATGTCATCACCATGGGACCTCCTCAGGCCAAGGCTGTTCTTTACGAGGCTTTTGGTATGGGGTGCGACAAAGGCTTCCTCATCACCGACCGCAAGTTTGGTGGTGCCGATACCCTTGCTACCAGCTATACCATCTCCCAAGCCATCAAGTCGCTAGAGCCTTATGATGTGATCCTTGCAGGTCGTCAGGCCATTGATGGTGACACCGCACAGGTAGGTCCACAGATTGCCGAGCAGCTCGACCTCCCACAGATCACCTACGTAGAGCATGTCGATTATGATGGTAAGAAGACCCTCACCGTCAAGAAAAACCTTGAGGACGGTCACGAATACCTAGAGGTAGACCTCCCCTGCATGCTCACCTTCTTGGCATCGGCCTATCAGCCACGCTACATGAATGTCTCCGACATCATGACAGCCTTTGACAAAGAGATTGTAGAGCTCAACTTCGGCTCCTTCCCAGTTGATGAGACCCGCCTAGGGCTCAAGGGATCGCCTACCAACGTGAACAAGTCCTTTACCAAGGGTGCCAAGGCCATGGGTACACTCCACGAAGAGCTTACCCCAGAGGAGGCTGCCGATATCATCTTAGAAAAACTGCAAGAGAAATTTATTATTTAAGAAGCGACTATGGAACAATATAAAGGTATAATAGTATTTGCAGAGCAGCGCAATGGCATCGTTCAGAATGTTGCCTTTGAGTTGCTTGGAAAAGCCCGCGACCTTGCCGATTCAATCAACGAGCAGGTAACAGCAGTACTCCTCGGTAAGGGGGTAGAGCCACTCTCAGAGCAGCTCATCCATGCTGGTGCCGATAGAGTGCTGGTGGTAGATCACGACCTCCTCAAGGATTATATCACAGAGCCCTATGCCGAGGCCATCTGCCATATCGTCCACACCTACAAGCCCGAGATCGTACTTCTAGGTGCTACCACTATTGGTCGCGACCTTGGTCCAAGACTTTCGTCAAGGCTTCACACCGGTCTTACTGCCGATTGTACTTCACTCGATATCAATGAGGAACGCAATCTGCTCATGACCCGTCCAGCCTTCGGAGGTAACCTTATGGCTACTATCATCTGTAAGAACAGCCGACCACAGATGTCTACCGTTCGTCCAGGCGTGATGCGCCGTAAGCCAAGCGATGCCAGTCGTAAGGGTGTGGTAGAAAAGGTAGAGGTGCCCTTTGATATTGAGAAGTGCCAGAGAGTTCGCCTGATCCGTAAAGAGACAGAGACCAAGACCCTCATCGATATCACCGAGGCTAACGTACTCGTCTCAGGTGGCCGTGGCGTAGGTACCGGCAATGGCTTCAGCAAGCTGCAAGAGCTGGCCGAGACCCTCAATGCCGAAGTCTCCTCTTCACGTGCGATGGTTGATGCTGGTATCATCGGTCACGAGCGTCAGGTAGGCCAGACCGGTAAGACCGTTCGTCCCGACCTTTACCTAGCCCTTGGTATCTCAGGAGCTATCCAGCACTTGGCCGGTATGGAGGAGAGCGAGTACATCATCGCCGTTAATAAAGATAAGTTCGCACCTATCTTCCAAGTAGCCGACCTCGGCGTGGTAGGCGACCTTCACAAGATCGTCCCTATCCTTACTCAGAAACTCCAAGCTCTCCAAGATAAGGAGCGTTGAGATGATGGAGTATCAGACCATTAAAGTGGATGGTAATGGGGCTATCACCACCATTACCATCCACCGTCCCGAAGCCCTCAATGCACTCTCTACCCAAGTGCTCGAGGAGCTCGGCGATGCCCTCAATCATCTAGCCCCCTCCACCCGCGTGCTCATCATCACCGGGGCGGGTCGCAGCTTTGTCGCTGGTGCCGATATCAGCGAGATGTCGCAATTCACCCCCGAGGAGGCACTCACCTTCGGTCAGCGTGGTGCCAAAGTCTTTCGCCAGCTAGAGCTCCTTCCCATCCCTGTGATTGCCGCTGTCAACGGCTTTGCACTTGGCGGAGGGTGCGAACTCGCTATGGCGTGCGACTTCCGCATCGCCTCCGAAAAGGCCAAGTTCGGTCAGCCCGAAGTGGGGCTCGGCATTCCTCCCGGCTTCAGTGGTACCCAAAGGCTACCCCGCCTAGTAGGTGCCGGAGAGGCGAGTGAATTGATCTTCACCGCCCGTATCATTCCAGCCGATGAGGCTCTTCGTATAGGGCTCGTCAATAGAGTGGTAGCACCCGAAGAGCTGCTACCCACCGTGCAAGCGATAGCCGAGGAGATCGCCGCTAAGTCACCCCACGCCGTTGCCCTCTCCAAGATGGCGATCCAGCGTGGTCTGCAAGCCGATATTGATACCGCCATCGCCATCGAAAACCACCTCTTTAGCAACGCCTTTGCCTCTCCCGAGCAAAAGGAGGGGATGAGTGCCTTCCTAGAGAAGCGGACCCCAAAGTTTTAGATTCCAAAACCAATAATAAACAACAAGATATTATGAAAATCGTAGTACTCGGAAATGGCACCATGGGTGCTGGCATAGCACAGACTATGGCACAGAAGTCTCTAGAAGTGACTATGAAAGGTCGCTCTACAGAGTCACTAGGCAGAGCTATGGCTCGTATGGAGAAGGGGCTCAATCGTCAGGTAGATAAAGGACGTATGACCGCAGAGGATCGCGACGCTATCCTCGCTCGCATCACCACCACTACCGACTTTGAGCAGGTCAAGGATGCCGACCTCGTGATTGAGGCAGTGAGCGAAGAGATGGAGGTGAAGAAAGAGATCCTCACCCACCTCTGCTCTATCCTACAGCCCGAGGCGATCATCGCCACCAATACCTCCTCTCTCTCTATCACCGAGCTAGCAGCGGCTACCAAGCGACCAGAGAAGGTGATCGGTATGCACTTCTTCAACCCCGTACCAGTGATGAAATTGGTAGAGGTGATCACTGGCCAGCTCACTAGCGAAGCCACCCTCACCACCGTGCTACAGCTTTGTGAGCAGCTCGGCAAGGTGGCAGTGAAGGTCAATGAAGCCCCTGGATTTGTAGTCAATCGTATCCTGATCCCTATGATCAATGAGGCGATCGGTGAATATGCCGATGGTGTCGCTACCGTAGAGGAGATCGATACCGCTATGAAGTTGGGTGCCAACCACCCAATGGGACCACTCGAGCTGGGCGACTTCATCGGGCTCGATGTATGCCTTGCTATTATGGAGGTGCTCTTCAATGAGTATGGCGATCCTAAGTACCGCCCTCATACCCTACTTCGCAAGATGGTTCGTGCCAACCTCCTCGGTCGTAAGACCGGTAGAGGTTTCTACGACTACAGCAAGTAACCCTTATCTTACGATACCCACATCGGATGGTGAAGTGGCTCATGAGCTACTTCACCATCTTTTTTTTTCAAAAAACCTACGACCCCATGTGCTCGCACTCACCTATCCAAGTGCGACCACAAGGGTCGATTGATAAAACCCAATACTATTCCCGCTAGTCTTCGGCTCTGCGAGCCTCGACTAGGGGCTAGCTGAGTTGCACCCTTGCGGGTGCTTTTTTCGGACAAGTCGTTGAAGGACCTCGGTAGAGGTCCGATTTAACGTAGCTCCTAGTCTAGGCTCGAAGAGCCGTTGACTAGAGGGTTCTGCGTCACCACCACCACACGACTCTTGTGGAACGGACAAATTTATGCCGTAGACAATAGAGCAGAACTTCTGCATGCAACAATCTCATTGATTTGTGACCTTTCCTTAAGAGGAGATCGGAGAACTTGTTTGAGGACTTTGAACCCGTAAAATGCAATTTTTAGGGTGTTGATTGATGCAGATTAACCGTACAAAATTTTCCATTCGAGGAAGGCAAAAGTTTAGTTGCAACTAAGCAATTGCTTTGTTGCAACTCGTCATTTGCTTAGTTGCAACTAACCGATTGCTTAGTTGCATCTCAGTTAGTGGTGTTGTATGTTGTTGGGTATCAGTGGGTTCTGAAGGGTAGTTTTGGTGCTTTGAAACTTGCTCTATTTTGTAGTGTTGAGAACTTTTCAGGCATGTCAAATTAGGCGTAAAGCAGATGTAATAACTTAAGCTTTTCTGAAGCCTGAATAGGTCGGGGTTACAAAGTCAGAGGTCAAGGTACACGCTCCCCAAAGTACCGAAGAGCTAAGTGTTAACTAAATCCTTAAGATAACCTTTTGAGGTGCGACAAAATAAGGTTATCTTTGTAGAGGCTGAGTATAACAATGAGGCAAAAAACAAAGAGCAAAGCCAAATCGCTAGAGCCATATTTACGACAATTGTGACAGAGTGGATAATTAAGCCATTTAGTCGCTGAACTCATAGCAGTGAAAGTGACCATCTCTACTTGGTCTACAGACAAGGCTTGCTCTACATGGTACAGCTCTTCAATATCGCCAAGATATAAAATATAACTTTGGAGAGTTTGGTAGAACTTATTAATAAGGAGGATAAAGTAAGATGTCGGAAAAACAGTATACGTTCATTGACTTATTCGCTGGAATAGGTGGTTTTCATTTAGCTATGCACGCAAATGGAGCAAAATGCGTATTCGCAAGTGAATGGGATAAGTTTGCACGGCAAACATACGAAGCTAACTTTTATAGTTTAGCTCCTGAGGTTTTTGACAAAGGTCTTTTTGCAGGTGATATAAACAAGGTTACTCTTTCATCTATTCCTGATTTTGATATTCTATGTGCAGGTTTTCCCTGTCAGCCATTCAGCTCTGCTGGACTGAAAAAAGGATTTGAAGATACACGAGGAACACTTTTCTTTCGTATTGCGGAAATTGTTAAGAATAAAGTTGAGACTGGTTATCCTCCTAAAGTCTTATTTCTTGAGAATGTTAAGGGATTACTTAATCATGACAAAGGGCGAACGTTCGGTACTATCTGCTCTATATTAGATGACCTTGGATATAAGATTAGCTACAAGGTATTGAATGCAAAAAACTTTGGAGTTCCGCAGAACAGAGAGCGGATTTTTATTGTTGCTTGGAGAAATGATAGTCTAGTTTTAGATTTCCATTTTCCATTAGGATTGACTGATACACAACAACCTATTCTAAAGGAAGAGGATATGATGTTGGTAGCCAAGACGAAATTAGGAGATATATTATTTCCTAATGTGGATGAAAAGTATACCATTTCTGAGAGATTGTATGCAGGACATCTCAGACGTAAACGAGATCATCAGAAAAAAGGTAATGGCTTTGGCTTCTCATTGTTTTCAGAAAATAGTCCTTATACAAGTACCATATCTGCGAGATACTATAAGGATGGGAGTGAAATTTTAATTGAACAGAAAGGAAATAGACCAAGAAAACTGCATCCAATTGAAGCCGCAAAACTGCAAGGCTTTCCAATCGGATCAGGATTTGATATTGTTGTTTCTGATACACAGGCGTATAAGCAATTTGGAAATAGCGTAGCCGTTCCAGTAGTTACAGCAATCGCCAGTCAAATTTTTGAGCAACTACTTAAAGATAGATAGATGGCAGATTTATCAACGTTTTTACAGGAAGAAGACTCCATATTTGGAGCAGAATTGGGGCAAAGAGGAGGTTATATCAAATTTTCCAATTCGGGGAAAAGAGGTCCTACCAAGTCGTTCCATATTAGTCTTGAATCTCTCTATGAAACATTGCAAGACATCTATAACCATTTAGATGTGTTTGCTGGAATGCAAGATTATGAAGAAAAGCAGTGGAGAGACATTGGGTCTTCATATTTCACAGACGAAGTTGCCAATGCAACTATAACAGTACAGACAAAGCCTCTTTTTTCAACTTTGAGCAAGTTGATAAAATGGAGCAATCCAGATGAATACCAAGGAGTAAGTACAGACCAGCATATTGTCTTAAGTGACAAAACGTTGTCAAAAGCGTTGGCGCAACTCTTGTCTGTTATTGAGATGTACACACCTAAGCCTATTGTAATGAAGACCGCTACTATGCCTCCTCTCCAAGTGATTTACTACGGAGCGCCAGGTACGGGCAAGTCGTATAAGATTAAAAACTTAGAAAAGGGGCAAGGAACAAAGCCTGTACGGACGACATTTCATCCCGATAGTGATTATGCCACATTCGTTGGGGCATACAAGCCAACTATGGAGGTGGTGCCACGCTACGAGAGTAGCGGCACGCAGGTGGAGGAGAAGCGAATTGTGTATAACTTCATCCCTCAGGCCTTTCTCAAGGCGTACGTGCAGGCTTGGGCGCATTATCCCGAACCCCAGTACTTGGTGATTGAGGAGATCAACCGAGGCAATTGTGCTCAAATTTTCGGTGATCTTTTTCAGTTGTTAGATAGAAGTGCGTCAGGCTTTTCTGAGTACCCTATAGCCGCAGATAGCGATATCAGTAAATATCTATCAGAGACCTTTGCCACAGAAGACAATTTTGCGCCCGATGAATCTGCACAAGCAGAGATTAACGAGTTCTACAAAGAGGAATACGCGGATGTTATGGCAGACGTGCGTTCTGGAGAATTGCTATTGCTACCGAATAATCTCCATATTCTCGCCACAATGAATACGAGCGACCAAAGTCTCTTCCCTATTGATAGTGCTTTCAAGCGTCGTTGGGATTGGGAGTACATCCCTATCCGAAATGCCAATATGGATTGGGTGATAACAGCTTCTGGAAAGGAGTGGGACTGGTGGACTTTCCTGCAGTGCATCAATGAGAAAATAGGTAGTGTGACCGATAGTGAGGATAAAAAGTTGGGTTACTTCTTTGTAAAACCACAAGATAATCACACCATATCGGCAGAGACCTTTGTGAGCAAAGTAATCTTCTACCTATGGAACGATGTTTTCAAGGATTACGGATTCAGCGATAAGGAGTTTCAGACAGCTGAGGGAAAGGAGATGACCTTTCCGATGTTTTATGAGACTGATGTGGAGGGTCAACAAGTAAATGAGGGACTTGTAGCACAATTTCTACAGAATATTTTCGGAGAACCACTGCAAGACAATAATAGCGAGCCAGCAATAGAGGAGATAACAGAAGCGTGAGGGTCATCATTGAGGGATATAACTACCGAGCCGATGCGGTGCGGTCTATCTTGTATGAGCTAAGCCCTTTAGAGAGTGTAGAGGGTGCAGTGAGTGTGGGTTATGTAGGTTATTACTATAACCCACAGTTGCGGGATTGCGTTTTCATTCTGCCTAAGGTATTGTTGAATAAGGATGACAAGGTCTTCTCTAAACTTGACCCACACGACATCATAGACTTGGGTGTAAATAACCCCCTCACTCCAGAGGAGCGCAACTTCATCTACGAATTTGCCGTATGGATTTATCGAGCCATTGATGTTTATAATAGGACCAACCCTAAGAACAACATCATCTACCGCAGGCAGATTGTAGAGCAAGGGCGGGGAAAGCATATGGTGAGCAATACATTTCTTGATATATTGCTCTCGCTTCTACGTTTCAACCAAGAGCATCGGCACTTCTTTACCACCACGCTACGCAACCTGTATTCGGGCTACAACAAGATTAACTGGGCACGAACTATTTCCCGCTCTACGGCATGGATACAAGATGATGTCCCCACCTACCTTAATCCAGTTAATAAGAAGCGTCAAGTCAATACGGACGAGGAATTGATTATTATTTATCTCTCCATTCTTCGATATATCAGCGACACTTATGGATTTCCCGTGCAAATCTCTTTTGGTTTCGAATTGATAACGGGTCGGAAATTCACACATTATATAGAGGGGTATGGCAAGCGAAGGTTGAAGCAGATTAAGTACCGCTACTTCTCGGATGTGCAGGTGAGACTGTGGGAGCTCTGCTATGCCTTCTTTGATAGGGCGCACCACATCAATATTGTAGCTGAACAACGTGAATATTTACTCGCAAAGAACTTCAATATTGTCTTTGAAGCCATCATTGATGAACTTATTGGGGATAAGGAGCCACCATCTGGCTTGAAAAACCAGGGGGATGGTAAGCGAGTGGATCATATCTATAGCTATCGCGACCTAACCGACAACGAGGAGAATAAGCCTATTTATTATATCGGGGATAGTAAATACTACAAGATTGGCAACGCCATATCGCAAGAGTCTGTCTATAAGCAGTTCACCTATGCTCGCAATGTAATACAGTGGAATCTCAACCTTTTTCTAAATAACGAAAGTGTGGACAAAAGGCAAGGGCAACTCAAGTATAGAGACGATGAAACAGAGGGGTACAACATTGTGCCCAACTTCTTCATCAGTGCCAAGATGGACGAACACCTATCGTATGCTGATAACGTGTCCACCTCCGACCTTAAGAACAACACTTTTCTTTCTCGCCACTTTGAGAATCGGCTTTTCGACAGAGACACGCTATTGGTCTACCACTATGATGTGAATTTTCTCTACGTGGTTTCCCTCTATGCTCGGGAAAACAGCTATCAAAAAGAAGCGTGGAAGCAAAAGGTGCGTAGTCTCTTTCGAGAGAAGATACAAGCAGCCCTTCAAGAGCAGTACGACTTTTACGCAATGACCCCAAAACCGGGCGTTCTACACAAGGAGTACCTCCGCACGCATTTCCAAGAGCTTTTAGGCAAAGTATATCGTCCGTTTGACGATACTCGCTTCCTTTCGCTTGCATTGGATAAGAAGGACAAAGTTGGCAATGAACAACTACTCGCCAAGCTGCGTCAAGACTATCATGTAGTGCAGTGTGAGTTGGGTGAGAATCCCAAGCAGTTGTTTAGAGAGGTTGTGAAGAGTGCTACATCCTCGGCACCCAATGCCCGCCAAGGCGTGCTAATGGTGATGATGGAGCATTATGCTATAAAGTCTGCTAGTTTTCTTCCCTCTGGAAAAATCGCCATCGGTATTAAGATGACTAGGGATAGTATGGAGATTGTGGAGAATCTCTCCTCTATAGGCTATGTTCTCTTTCACCATCGAAGCAATAGAAATCTACATCTATTTTCCGTGAGGAATGTCTGTAAGATTGTAGCACATCAAGATTTGGAGGAAGGGCGATACAAAAATATTAAAGACAAAGAGTTGTATGTTATGGTAGACTTAGACACCTTATCAGAGTTGGATTGTCACGGCCTCCACGCTACTCGGAAGCCTTTCACCCCTGAAACGAGATACGATGCTCAATACGCTACAATCAATGAATTAAAAGATGATTATGAGTAACGAAGCTTTGCTGTCCGATAAAATGGTGATAGTTGGGTAGTGGGGTTAGAGGGTGTAGAGGTGGAGCAGCTGGGTGGCGATGGCATCGATGCCGAAGGAGCGGACGGTGTCGGCAATCTGCTTTCTATCTCTTAGAGCGGGTGTGTGTACCACGGCACGAGCCATGGCGGTGGTCTTGTATGGCTGAATGAGCTGACCATTGCCACTCTCCGGGCGAATGATATCGGGGATCCCACCTACGCCAAAGGCGATGGCGGGGGTGCCACAAGCGATCCCTTCTACAAGTGTTTGCCCAAGCGTCTCGTATCTTGAGGTGGAGAGGATGGTGGAGGCCGTTTGGTAGAGCTTTACCAGCTCCTCTCCCTCGGCTCGGGGGATATGTCGGTAGGGGATTGGTATCTGCTCTAGTAGAGACTTATCCTTGATTTGCCCCACCAAAGTGATGCTTGCACTGCTCGCCCATTCCTCAGATAGTGCCTTTGCTTCTCGGAGCATTTGCACTAATAAATCGGGTCCTTTCACGGGATCATCAATGCGTGAGGCAACGAGTAAGAGGTTGCTCTCTTGTTTTTTCGTAGCCGAATCTGGGCAAAACCGCTTCAGGTCTATCGGATTGTGTAGCACCGTGATGGCACCCTTACTAAAGAGGGGCGAAGCATCGACTGCTTTCGCCACCGCATTACTCACCGCTACGAGGTGTATTTGCTCAAGCGGAAGATCCTTTTTCGCCTGAAAGAGCCTACTCGAATGGTCCTGCTTGCTTTTGCTACCCATAAGCGGACAACTTCCACATCCCTCAGTGAATCTTTGGCAAAAAGAGGTCTCGCCATCTACTCCGATAGAGTAGGGGATATGGCAACCGCCCGTGAGTGGCCAGAAGTCGTGGAGGGTCCAGAAAAACCGTTTCCCTTTTATGGAGAGCAATTCTGCCAGACCTTTGACGGATAGAAACCCTTGCTGTACCCAATGGATATGAACTACCTCCGCCCACGCCACCCATGGGTGGTGAGCAATGTCCAGGCCATAGCGGGCGGTGGAGAAGCGAAAGAGGTTTTTGCGTTGGTAGCCGACAGCACGGAGCGTATCTAGGCGGTCGGCAAGGAAGCTGACCCGATGCTGCCACCCAAACTCTGTGATGGTGAGCATACGTACCTCCATCCCTGCCTGTGAGAGGAGTGCCATTGTCCGCTGGCACGCCACTGCAGCACCGCCGCCGCTCGGGTAGGTATTGAGGAGGAGAATCTTCATCACTCTATTATCCGAAAACCAATCCCTTGTGCTGCCTCTGCCCACTCTCCAATCTCCCTTCTGCGGAGCTGGTACTCTGATGGCTCGTATGGGTAGTGATATTCTCGACGAAGAGTTTCGAACTCCTTTGCTCGCTCCCTAAGGGTGCGGTCCACTCCTCTGATGCCAAAGGTTTGTAAGAGTGCCTCCCATAGAGGTTGGTCACTGGAGAGATGTAGCAGGGGAGCGCTCAAGGAGGGTGGGTAGAGGGGCTCCGAGCTGCTGAGCTTTAGTCCGAAGTGCTCTAAACCATGCTCTATGCAGGTCCGCGCACCATTGGCCTTACCCTGAGCAGAGAATCCAGCGATGTGCGGTGTGCCTAGCCAAGTCTGCTTCAGTAGCTCTTGCGAGATATTGGGCTCCCCCTCCCAGCAGTCCATCACTAGGTCTGTGATTTTGCCTTCACGCAAACCCCTCAGTAGGGCCGAGGTGTCGGTCACTGCGCCACGACAAGCATTCATGATGATCGGTTTCCTTTGGAGTAGATCTACCAACCTATCATCTAGCAGGTGCACGGTCCGATCCTCTCCCTCCTTAATAAGTGGTACGTGAAAAGCGATGACATCGGCCTTTTCGGCAATCTCTTGAAGCGAGACAAAGGTATCTGGGCCTTCTGCCCTTGCCCGAGGTGGGTCGTTGAGGAGCACCTCCATCCCCAGCGCCCGGGCATTTCGTGCCACTCTACGCCCGACGTTGCCCACCCCTACAATCCCTATCACCTTGCCACGAGGGTCCCACCCACACTCCACCGCTCTAAGGGCTATGGCTGTAGTAAAGTACTGCGCTACCGCCTCGGCATTACAGCCGGGGGCATTGTACCAAGTGATGCCCGCCTGGTGGCAGAAGTGGGTATCAATGTGGTCAAAACCGATCGTCGCCGAGGTGATCAGCTGCACCCGAGAGTGCTCCAGAAGCGCTCGACCGCACTTCGTGGTACTCCGAATAATCAGCCAATCCGCCTCCTTCACTGCCTCCGGGGCAAACTCCTCCGAGGGGAGGTAGGTCACCTCCCCCAGCTCCTCCGCCACTCCCTGGATGTAGGGCACCGAACTCTCTGCTACTATCTTAAGCCGTTTCATACGCTTTCTCCGCGCCTCCCCCTTCCTCTCCCCAAAGGTACCATTTTATTCCGATCCCCACGCCCTCCTTTACCAATCAATATACCTAGTATAGGGGAGAATAGAGTTGCTGGAATTTATTACCTTTGCAATAAACAATAACAATTCGTTAAATTAGTAAAATATGATTAGAAGTGTGTCGTGGCGTTATATGCCAATCCTCCTTATTCTGATGCTTCTATTGCCGGCTAATGTGTGGGCACAATCTAAGCATCATCTAAGCGGGGCGGTTTACGAAATCTCAAATGGTGTCAAGGAGCCTCTCCCTGGAGCTACGGTTTCGATTCTCGCTTATGGAATGGGTGCGATAACCTCTGTAGATGGTGCATATCATATCAAGGAAGTGCCTTCGGGTAAGGTGCGACTAACGGTTTCCTTTATTGGCAAAGTGACCATTGATACCCTTCTTGTGGTGAGTGGTGATCAGCGGCTCGACTTTGTGATGCGAGATGAGGATTTTAGGCTAAAGGAAGTGGTGGTGACTGCACAGTCCAGTAAGGCGGGGCAATCCACATCATCCAAAATCTCCACAATGGCAATGGAGCACCTACAAGCGGTGAGCCTTTCTGACTTAATGTCGCTCTTGCCTGGTGGTATTTCTACTAATCCTTCCCTTTCTACTGCAAGCCAGGTGACTATTCGCTCGGCAGGTGGAGATGATAATATCAATGCTTTGGGAACGGCTATTGTGCAGGATGGAGCTCCTATCTCCAATAATGCCAATCTACAGGTGATGAATCCTTCTGTAAGGGGAGGCACTTCGGCATTATCGGGTGGCGCTTCTCCAGCGGGTGGCTTTGATACTCGTCTGCTCTCTCTGGAGAGTGTGGAGTCGGTAGAGGTGGTACGAGGTGTCCCCTCTGTATCTCATGGCGACCTTACCTCAGGCGCTGTCTTGATTACCTCCAAGGCGGGCCGGGCCCCTTTAGTGATCAAGGCACGTACTAATCCCAATCTTTACCACTTCTCTGCTCACAAGGGCTTTTCGTTTGATAAGAATGGAGGATCCCTCAATGTGAGTGGCGAATATGCGAGGAATACTAGCTCGCCAATCTCTTCATACAATTACTTTACTAGGGCGGTTGGTAAGCTTCTCTATTCGAATACATTCTTTGACGGCAAATGGCGTACCAATACCTCTTTGGATTTATGGTACGGACGCGATAAGCGAGATCGCAACCCTGATGATGTCGCAAATGAGCTGGAGTCGGATGGCCGTAACCTGAGATTTGCAATGAATAGCAATGGTACTATTAACATTGACAAGGGGTGGCTGAAGAATATTAAGTATGTGGTGTCGGGCAGTTATTATGATAAGTATAGCTTCCTTACCCAGCTCTATACTTCTGCAACGGCTCCATATTCTATGACTGATGTTGATGGTGCCATTATTGCCAATCAGCCAGGAAGAGTGCTCTACGATGTTTCGGGAAAGCCACTGACCAAGTATGATGGGGTAGATCCGACTCACTATGCTCACTACCTCCCCTCTAATTACAAAGGTCGCTATGATCTATATGGGCGTGAGCTGAGTTTCTTCTCTAGCGCAACGGCTACCTTTTTCGGTAAGCTAGGAGCTACTAATCACCGGATATTATTGGGCTTCAATTATTCAGTCGATGGCAATATTGGACGTGGAAAGGAGTTCTCACCTGAGTTTCCTCCATTTCGTAATATTGCAGCCCATAATGCTACATTTCGCCCTCGTCCCTATCGTGAGATCCCTTTTGTGCACGAGCTGGGTCTCTTTGCTGAGGAAAACTTTAGTTGGAAGATAGCCGATCGTCACCTCGTGAATTGGCAGGCGGGTCTTCGCTGGGATCAAATATCTCTCGTGGGTGGAAAGCTCTCTCCACGTACCAATCTCTCTATTGAGATAGTCCCCAATTGGCTCTATATAAGAGGCGCCTATGGAGTGACAGCCAAAATGCCTACACTCCTCTATCTCTATCCTGAGCGTGCTTACTTTGAGTACATTAATATAAATGAGATGGCTAGCAACCTTGAGGATAAAGCTTTTATGACTACTACCCGAGTATTTGATACCCAAAATAAGTCGCTAGAGATTGCTACAAATCGTAAAGCAGAGGTGGGCATTGACCTTAAGACACCTATTGGAAAATTGATGGTAACTGCCTATGATGAGCGTATGGATAATGGGTATACGCTTACTCCAAAGCACCAGCCAGTTATCTACAATGAGTATAAGCGTGTGGCGGGACCTGATGGGCCACGATTTGAGCTCTCTGCCTCTAATCCCGTGCTTGCTACCTACTACAGCCCATCTAACCACTTGACTTCTTACCGTAGGGGACTGGAGTGGGACTTGGCACTTAAGCGCATTGATGCTATCCGCACTACTATTGCGCTATCTGGTGCATGGGCTTGGTCCAAAAACTTTAATAATGGTTATGAGTACTATGATGGTAGAAGTAGTGAAGCGGGAGCATACCGTACCCATACCGCACTCTATGAAAAAGGGATGGAAAAGCATATCTATGAACAGGTGACTAGCTCTATCAGAGCTACACATAACATCCCAGAGCTTGGCCTTGTACTGACCCTCACTGCAGAGGCTATATGGCGTGAATTGGATCGCTACCAGATGGGTAACGATACTATCCCGGTTGCCTATATCTCTAAGGTAGATGGTAAGATATATCCTTTTGATGTGTCACGTGCAAAGGAGCCTGAGTTTTCATCTCTTTTGAGAAATAGAGATGATAGTATGTATATTGATGAGCTATTTCCACCTCTCTATAATTTCAACTTCAACCTTACCAAGGAGATTGGCGACTTTATGCGGCTTTCTTTCTTTGCGAATAATATGTTTAGAAGCTATCCAAGGGTGGAGTCGAAGCGACGACCAGGTACATTTTATAGCCGAAATAAAGCCTTTTTCTACGGTATTGAGTTGACAATTATTATCAAGTAAAAGTATAGTATGATGAATGCCAAATATACACATCACCCCTTTGGGTGGCTGCCATTGATAGCCCTCTTGATGCTCTTTTCTGTGGGGTGTAACTCCTTTGAACAAGCTAGAAACACAGACTTAGTGCAGCCTATTTCGGTGACTATTGTGGCGAATACTGCTATCCCCGACTTTGATTCGGCATCAGGAGCAAAGGTGGAGCTGATCAATGAATATGAGCAGGTGGCTTATTCTTGTCCATTGACGGGTCATGAGACCAAAGTATCGGGAGTGTTGCCTGGAATTTACTCTATCAATATCTCTGGTGAGACGGTAGGGGCTGATGGTGAAGTCTCTTACCCCAATGGTAGCCTGCTCAATTATCCTCTTCTGGAAGATGGGTTGCGTGTAGAGCTGGAGGTATTGAACGGACGTTTGAGTCCCCTTGTGTTCAAGGAAATATACTACTGTGGTTCGCCCAAGCGGTATTTCAGAGACCAGTTCTATGAGATATATAATAATTCAGATGAGGTCTGCTTCCTTGACGGTCTCTACTTCTGTGTCCTTTATCCAGGTACTGCGACTACAAAGTTGCCTATATGGCCTAAGGAGGATGCTGGAAAGTATCTATATACCGATCGCGTTTGGCGCTTTCCAGGCACAGGAGAGGAGTATCCACTGAAGCCAGGTGAGAGCTGTGTTATTTCCCAGTTCGCCGCCAATCACCAACTAAGCATTTACAATCCTAATTCTCCTATTGATGGCAGCAGCTCGGAGTTTGAATTCAATATGTTTAATAAGAAATTCCCAGATCAGCCGGCGTATGATATGATCCACATCTTTAATGATGGCAAGGAGGCAATGGGGCGTGTGCCGCAGTACTTGACTACTGTTTTCGGAGGTGCGTATGTGCTCTTCAAGGGGCCAAAAGGGGAGAGTTACGACCCAGTCAATGACTTGTCACTACAAGCCAAAGACCTGAGCAATAAGCGCAACACAATCTATGCCAAGATACCTGTAGAGTATGTGTTAGATGGCGTTGAGGCAGTGGATAATGAAACAAAGATCAATGCTAAGCGTATGCCGAGCTTTATAGATGCGGGGATTACCTATGTCGGTAATACCTACATCGGGCAGGGTGTGGCTCGAAAGAAAGTAGGGCAGCGGCCCGATGGTACCCCTCTCTTGCAAGATACCAATAATAGCACCAATGACTTTGATCGAGGTGTTACACCGATGCTTCGGAGATATGGAGCAAAAATGCCAGCATGGAACCATTCATTAAAAAATAACAACTAGTAAAATGAGCTACAATCATAAGCGATATCAAATATTGTGCCTACTTCTATTCCTATCGTGTGCCAATGCCCTTATAGCTCAAGAGGTAAATAGCCTCTCTTCATTGGATAAGTTGAAGGGCGAGCAGCTATCTGCCATGCACAATAATGCAGCAGGGATGGCACTAGAGAATGCTCAAAGGTACACCGTAGTCGGCTTGTCCGGAGCATTGCAAAAGGGCGACTACCACAGAGCAATGGAGGGCAAAAAGCTGTACGACCTTTCGGCAATGGCAGAAGGAGCCGTGCAATTGAATGGTTACCACCTTTGGGGAAGATTTCAGTACGATAGAGAGATCGCTAAAGAGGTGGGATACAATGCTTCACTGATTCGCCCCTATCGTGACCTCCCATACTTTGTGGCCGATGAAAATCATAGTGATTGGAGAAATCAACTCTATCAGCTAGAGTTCAAGGCAGGTACTCCTGTATATCATCGCCTCCTATCTTTTGG
Organism: Porphyromonas sp. HMSC077F02; assembly: GCF_001815465.1. Lineage (NCBI taxonomy): Bacteria > Pseudomonadati > Bacteroidota > Bacteroidia > Bacteroidales > Porphyromonadaceae > Porphyromonas > Porphyromonas sp. HMSC077F02. The sequence continues at coordinate 33,240 of NZ_KV820646.1, forward strand.
GCTAGCAGCTGGCTATTCGGCGGAGCAGGGTGCCAAGCAACGGGATGTGAGATCACATAATAATGCGATGTCCCTCTATTTACAGCCATCACTGCTCCTCTTTTTCAATAAGGAAACACAGCTTTCACTCCTCCTAAAGTATGCGACGTACAAAGAGGAGAGCCGGATGCAAAACATCAATATATATGTGGAGCAACCCTATTATGAGATGTTCGGAATGGGAGGTGCTACGGCACGTATCGGTTCTGGTCGGGTCACTAATTACATCCGAAATACTGTGGGTGGTGAGTTGCAGTACAATATTGATACTGATTGGCGCACTATATTTTATCTTGGTTTTGAGAGCTCTGTAGAAGATGCAGAGATTAGCTTTACCGTCCCTCAGCGTGCCGGTTCTCTCCTTGCAGATGCCTCTTTTGTGGGTTTTACTCTTCAGAGTAAGGAGAGCCCGTCACAGCATACCCTTTCTGTGCGTTACGATGTGAGTAAGCACAAAGGAATACAGTACATCGTAAAGTATGATAATACAGAAGCCTTTAAAGGCTATATTGAGCTGTCTCGTAGCGGTAGGTATTTGAAGCACCGCAATCACTTAGAGGCTTCCTATCAATGGTCGTGGAATAGTCAGCACCCCTACGAGTGGTTGTTGGGATTGAATGGAGCGGTTACGCAAACTTCGGAGCAGTATATTTTACCACACTCGGAGTATGGGTATTCAATGGCATCAATTATGGGAGAGGTGCGCAAGGTATTTGTATTTGATAGCCCTTTTACCCCCACTCTCGACCTTTCCCTTACTGGTGGTCGTCTTTGGGCATTTGACTCTAATATAGAGCTCAAGCAGCAATATGTAAATTCATTTGTGGCTGAGCATATCACTCTGCCCGACTATCACTATATGGTGGCGGACCTGTGGAAGGGGGCTCTTTCTATCTCCTATGCTCAAAAGCCAGTATCCTCTAGCCGTGCAATGCTATACCTCAAGGCAAGATTGGGGTATTCTCACCCATTGAATTCAAGTCTAGGTCACCGTGCCTCTGCACTTTGTTCTTTGGGCTGTTTTTTCTAACACTTATAACACCTACAACATGAAGTACAATAGAATATTATTGGGCATAACCGCCCTATTGATTAGTGCACTATCACTTATGGCACAGGTGGTGGAGACCCCTAGGGTGGTCACTCCCACTTCATTTGCCATTGTGATAGATAGTAAGAGCTATGCTAACGCCAAGGCAGCAGTTGATGCCTATCGAGATGTGGTGGAGCAAGATGACCTCGGCACCTATCTCCTTATTCATGACTGGAGTAGCCCTGATGAGATCAGAGTACTTCTCCAACAGCTTCATCAAGACCCCTCCTCTCCACTTGAGGGGTGTGTCTTGATCGGGGATATACCTGTAGCGATGATCCGAGATGCCCATCATCTCACATCGGCATTCAAGATGGATCCCAATAGGTACCCATGGGAGCGCTCAAGTGTGCCCAGTGATCGTTTCTATGATTGCTTTGGGCTAAAGTTTGTACCACTGCCGTATGATGGGGCAAAACCGGGTCTCTTTTTCTACTCGCTTTCGAGCGAAGGGGCACAAAGGATAGAGTCCGATATCTATTCGGCACGTATCCGACCCTATAATAGAGAGGGTGAGACGAAGTACCAGGCATTGACGAAGTATCTACAAAAGGTGGTGAGGGAGCGAACTAACCACTCTCGGAATAAGCTTGACCACCTTACTATGGCTCGTGGCCATGGCTACAACTCGGAGTCTAAGCAAGCGTGGGCAGGAGAGCAAATCGCACTAAGGGAGCAACTGGAGGGTGTGTTTCTGCCCACTGGGCGCTTTAAGGCAATCGACTTTGATGATAAGTTCCCCGCAAAGTACTACTACCTAACCGAGGTGCAGCAGCCTGATCTGGATGTGATGCTCTTTCATCATCACGGAGCCCCCCAAAATCAATACATCAATGGATATCGAGAGGGGAGCAGTGTGGATATCTCTAAGGAGAATATAATGCTATTTGCACGTGCTAGAGCTAGGCGACTAAGGAAAGGGGAGACTCCTGATGAAGCGATTCAGAGGGTTGCCAAGGAGCTAGATATCCCCATTTCTTGGATCAGTGATACTTTTACTCCCGAGAATGAAGCAGCGGACTCTCTATTCAATAGAAGCCTAGATATCTATATTGATGACCTCCGTGCCATTGCGCCAGCGGCGAGATTTGTGATGCTAGATGCATGCTATAACGGCTCATTTCATCTTGATGAAAACGTTTCGGCAGAATATATCTTTAATGAAGGAACTACTCTTGCAGTCCAAGCCAATTCGGTCAACGTGATCCAAGATAAGTGGCCAGATGAGCTGCTTGGGCTCCTCGCAAATGGGATGCGGTTGGGCTCGTGGCATCAGCAGGTAATGTACCTTGAGACGCACCTTATCGGTGACCCAACCTTTAGGTTCGTATCGGATAGCCAGCTAGTGCCAAGTAACCTTAGCCAGCAATTGGTGCTAAGAGCTAGGGATGCCAATTACTGGTTGCAACAGCTACGTGTGCCATCGGGAGATTTGCAGGCTTTGGCACTCAAGATGCTATACCGAATGGATTACCCACAAGTGTCGGATCTGCTCCTCAATGCCTATCGTACCTCAAATAGTCTGATTGTACGGACAGAAGCACTGAAGCTATTGAGTGAGATAAATGATGCCAACTTCGTGGAGGTGCTCAAGGAGGGGGTGCATGATAGCTACGAACTTATTCGGAGGATGAGCGTTGAGCTTTTAGGAAAGAATGGTTCGGACGCATTGGCACCAGCACTAGTAGAAAGTTTGTTGCAGGATAGCCACTGTAAGCGAATCGTATTCAAGCAGAGCGGTGCTCTCAAAATGATGGATGGTAATAGGCTCTCTCAAGAGCTTCGTAGCATCGTGGCACGCACACCTATATATCCTACAAGTCAGGTGGAGAAGCTACTCTCTGATATGCAGGCAGCTGAGAGTGCACGGGAGCGTCTTCTACAGGAGCTATTGCCTCAGAGCAAGGATGCGAAGTCTGTGAAAGAACAGCTATTTGCGATACGTAGCTGCCGTAACTCTCCAGATGCGAGGGTAGCTGAAGCTCTGATCAAGATTGCTCTTGACGTCTCCAATAGCGAGACGGTGAGAGTAGCTAGTATTGAGGCACTAGGCTGGTATAATTATTCGTGCAAAGCTACAGAAATCAAAGAGCAGCTTTCTACCGTGCTTGGTGATTCTTCACAGCTCGTTTCGCACGAGGCGGCAAAGAGTATCAAGCGGCTCTCTCCTCGTTAAGTACTTTGCTGTATCCTAATAGTTATGATCCCTTGTGGCGACACTTTTGTCCTGCCACAAGGGACCATTTTATTTATACGACTTCCGCATCAGGCAAACACAATAGAGAATGTTCGCGAAGTGACATTCTCGCACATTTGATCCAAATGTGCTGAGACTTTGCTCGAAGGATGAGATACAAGGCATGAGAATGAGGGCAAGGTGCACGCAGGGCACCAAGGCCCCACCGGAGCCGAAGGGAGCGTACTAACGTACGTGACCGAGCCCGAATCCCAAAAGCAACGCTGCAGATCGACTTCGTGCAACAGTCTCCAGTATTGGGAGTTACGTATTAGAGAAACTAAGTAAAAATCCGGCTAAAATAAGAATTCTGAGTCCCATTTATAACGAATTGGAATTCAATGTTATACTAAGGCGTTTGTCGAGATGCAACTAAGCAATCGGCGAGATGCAACTCGGCAAATGCTTAGTTGCATCTCGCCGATCGCTTAGTTGCATCTCAACTTTTACCCTACTAGCATAGAGGTTTTATGGAGGTCCCTAATCGGAAAAGTAGGGCTGGCGGTCGGTCTACGTCTTCAACAGAGGGGCTATGGAAAAACGGTATAATATGAGCTAAACATGCTAGCTAGTCGACTTAAGTATATACTCCTAATACGTAACCACCGTACACAATGTTTTGTGAGGTCTGTAGTTTGCTGGTTTTTGTGTACCTTTGGAGATGAGTGAATTAACTTTTTAGCACAATGATTTTATGAATGATATATCTAAGGTGACCGCTCGGCACCTCTTGAGATTGGAGGCGGTAAAGCTAAGTCCTAAAGCTCCATTTACGTGGGCATCAGGCTGGAAAAGTCCTATATATTGCGATAACCGTGTGACGCTCTCTGACCCTGAAGCACGCACCTATATCAAGAAGGCGTTGGGGGAGACGATCCGCACCCATTTCCCTGAGGTGACAGCTATTAGCGGTGTGGCGACTGGTGCCATTGCTCAAGGGGCTTTGGTGGCCGATGTGATGGAATTGCCTTTTAGCTATATTCGCTCAAAGGCGAAGGATCACGGCATGGGCAATCAGATTGAGGGTCGTATTCTCCCTACTGATAAGGTGGTAGTGGTTGAGGACTTAGTGAGCACTGGTGGCAGTAGCCTTAAGGCAGTGGAGGCTCTCCGCGAGTTTGGTTGCGAGGTGCTGGGCATGGTGGCGATCTATACGCATGGTCTGCAGAAGGCCGAAGATGCTTTTGAGGAGGCGGGTGTGACGCTACGAACCCTCAGTTGTTACGACGCAGTGATTGAGGAGGCAGTGGCGAGCCACTATATCTCGCACGATGATTTGGAGATGCTACGGGAGTGGCGTAAGGACCCTGCCAATTGGGGTAAGTAATTAAGTAATAGTATTATAGTATGAATGTATATACCAGTAGACCGATTGAGATAAAAAAAGATATTCAGACCCTCTACGGTTTGGTATCTAAGCCAACTAACTTACAGCCCATTATTGATAAGGCTGGGGACAAGGTGGCTGAGTATAAGATTGAGATCAGTGATGAGCAGGTCACTTTCTTTGCCCCTGCACTGGGTCAGATAGGCCTTAAGAAGTGTGAGGAGGTAGCACCCAATCTAGTGAAGTATGAATCCTTTAAGTCTCCAGTGCCACTAGCATTACAGCTTAACCTCTCGGAAGAGGGGGCGGATAAGACTCTAGCACAGATTCAGGTGGAGGTGTCGCTCCCACCTTTTCTCTCGGGAATGGTAAAGGGTAAGGTCACTAAGGGACTAGAAAAGGTGGCTGACCTCTTGGAGAAGGTGGATCTCTCTAAGATTGGTCTTTAATCACTACTGATGCAATGGGGAGGTTGGGTATGCGAAGGTGGGTGTGTCTCTTCATATTGCTCTTTGCCCTTTTCTCATGTCAGGAGCAAGGGGTGGAGCTAGAGGCGGAGCATCCACTTCGGCGTCTGCCTATTGCCCTAAGAGTATCGCTTGACCACGAAGGAAGAGCACTGCTGGAGCCGTATAGCTATAAGCTCTATGAGCAACCTCTCTATCGTGGAGAGCGACTAGGCTATATGGGGGTAGTGGTGGTGCATGGAGTGGGGGATCAGTATGCTGCCTATGACCTTGCATGTCCCTATTGCTGGCCAACGGAGGCGGCTGTGGTGCCGTCGCTCACTAGTGCGAATGGGGTGATGGTAGCGGAGTGTGCTGAGTGCCATACGGTCTATGACTTGGCATTGGGATTGGCGCATCCTGTTGTAGGACCTGGAAGCTATCCGCTCCTAGAGTACAGTGTCTATCGCAGAGGCTCTCAACTGTGGATTGAATGATTGCTTGACTATTACCGGTGCCTTTTTGTGGGTGCCTCATCGGACAAGTCGGACAAGTCGGACAAGTCGGAAGGGTGCACCTGCATCGTGGTAAAATAAGAGAAAAAGGACCTCCGGAAGGAGGTCCGATTTGTTTTAGCCCCCACGTCGGAGGGGCGTTAGACCCGAACGACTGGGGGTAAATAAGCTACCCCAACCCCACGACCCCTTGCGGGTCGGACCACTTCTTTTTTGGCAAGCTCATCTAAATAAAAAAAAAGAGAGCTAGGCAGACGAATGTCTGTCTAGCTCTCTTTCGTTGTATTAGGGTTTCAGCTTACATCATGCCGCCCATATCGGGGGTTGGCATTGCTGGAGCGTTCTTCTCAGGGAGGTCGGTGATGACACACTCTGTAGTTAAGAACATACCTGCGATGCTGGCTGCATTCTCAAGGGCTACACGAGCCACCTTAGTTGGGTCGATGACACCAGTCTCGGTGAGGTGCTCATACTTATCTGTGCGAGCGTTGTAGCCAAAGTCGCCTTCGCCATCCTTAAGCTTCTGTACCACTACAGCACCCTCCTTACCAGCATTGGCTAGGATCTGACGAAGTGGCTCCTCGATAGCACGACGGATGATATCGATACCGGTCTGCTCATCATCGGTCTCGCCCTTCAGCCCCTCAAGAGCCTTGGTAGCACGGATATAAGCAACACCACCACCAGGTACGGTACCCTCTTCGATAGCTGCACGGGTGGCGCTGAGGGCATCCTCTACGCGGTCCTTCTTCTCCTTCATCTCTACCTCGCTAGGTGCACCTACATAGAGGACAGCTACGCCACCGGCTAGCTTAGCTAGGCGCTCTTGTAGCTTCTCCTTGTCGTAGTCGGAGGTGGAAGCCTCGATTTGGTTCTTGATCACCTGTACACGTGCCTCGATATTCTCCTTGGCACCACCGCCATTCACGATGGTAGTATGATCCTTATCAATGGTTACCTTCTCGGCCGAACCAAGCATCTCCATGGTAGCAGTCTCTAGGCTAAGACCTGTCTCCTCGGAGATAACGGTACCACCTGTAAGGATAGCAATATCCTCGAGCATTGCCTTACGACGGTCGCCAAAGCCAGGAGCCTTGACAGCAGCTACCTTGAGTGAACCACGTAGGCGGTTAACTACTAGTGTAGCGAGTGCCTCGCTCTCAATATCCTCTGCGATGAGCAGTAGGCCACGACCAGTCTGCACTACCTCCTCTAGGATATGTAGAATCTCCTTGAGGGTGCTGATCTTCTTATCGTAAATAAGGATGTAGGGGTTCTCAAACTCCACGAGCATCTTCTCGGTATTGGTGGCGAAGTAAGGTGAGATGTAGCCCTTATCGAACTGCATACCCTCAACTACCTCTACAGTAGTCTCCATGCCCTTTGCCTCCTCTACGGTGATAACGCCCTCTTTCTTTACCTTTTCCATCGCCTCGGCAATCAGCTTGCCGATGGTCTCATCGCCATTGGCTGAGATCTTAGCTACGTGCTCGATCTTGGCTAGGTCGTCACCTATCTCCTTGCTCTGCTCACGGAGAGAAGCGACTACGGTAGCAACTGCTTTGTCGATACCACGCTTTAGCTCCATTGGGCTAGCACCGGCAGCGAGGTTCTTGATCCCTACATTTACGATGCTCTGTGCCAATACGGTGGCTGTGGTGGTACCATCACCGGCATCGTCATTGGTCTTGCTGGCCACTTCCTTTACCAGCTGGGCACCCATATTCTCAAATGGATCCTCGAGCTCTATCTCACGAGCTACAGAAACTCCATCCTTGGTGATATGAGGGGCACCGAACTTCTTGTCGATGATCACGTTACGACCCTTTGGGCCAAGGGTTACTTTTACTGCATTTGCTAGCTGGTCAACACCGCTCTTGAGCAGGTCTCTAGCTTCGGTCTCAAACTTTATTTGCTTAGCCATATATCTTTCTGTTGTTTTATAGATTCATTGAAATTACTTCTCTATCACTGCAAGTACGTCGCTCTGGCGCATCATAATGTACTTAGTACCCTCTAGCTCTAGCTCAGTGCCGGCATACTTGCCGTAGAGTACGCGGTCGCCCTCCTTGAGGAGCATCTTCTCATCCTTCGTCCCCTCGCCAGTTGCCTTTACGACACCCTGTAGAGGTTTCTCCTTTGCTGTATCGGGGATGATGATCCCACTTGCTGTCTTCTCTTCTGCCTCAGCAGGTACCACAAGTACCCTATCTGCCAATGGTTTGATAGTCATATCTACTACTTAAGTTTATAAGTTATACATTCAATTGTCTTCATTCAGTATTAGGTATTATGAAATAAGCGTGCCAATGTCATTCTGCTGCCACTGGGTGACAAATTCGGTAGTGGTCTGTCAGTAGTTGGCTTAGGGTAAAAAGAAAGAGGTGACAAAGTGTCGCTACACTTCGTCACCTCTCTTGCTCTTCCACTTGGACTTGAACCAAGGACCCTCTGATTAACAGTCAGATGCTCTAACCAACTGAGCTATGGAAGAATCAAAAAACGCTCTTTCTCACCCCTTTCTTCCTAATAAAAGATGCTCTTCCACTTGGACTTGAACCAAGGACCCTCTGATTAACAGTCAGATGCTCTAACCAACTGAGCTATGGAAGAATTTCACGCCCGAACTACCCTTCGTTAGTTTCGTGTGGCAAAGATACCACAAAATTTGAAACCTACAAACCCTTTGCTTGAAAAAATCTATGAGGAGAGATTAATTCGGCAGATAAGGGGTTAGGGTAATGCTGGTGGCGTTACTCTTTTTTAGATCTCTATCTTGAGACCTGTGTAGATGGACCTTGGAAGGGTAGGGCCATAAATATAGGCACTATCGCGATTGCCTCCTAGGTCGAAATCGCTTTGGAAGGCATTCAGAATGTTGTTCATCCCTACATAGACCTCAATGCAAGAGGTATTGAAGATAGGGAAGTCGTAGCTGATCTTTGTGCCAAGGTCGAAGAAGCGTGGGGTATGCTCTAGGCGATCCCATCGTGGTGCCTGCTCTAGCTTTGAGGTGTCGGGACGCTTGCCAGTGGCTACTAGCTCGCGGTCGATAATAGCTGCTTTTTGTCCTATCGTGACAACGTGCGGAGTGTACATCTGCCCAGTATAATTGAGGGTGCAGGAGATGTTTAGATTGGAGATGGGGCTGTAGGTAGCTGTGAAGTAGCCGTAGATATTGGGCGTGCGTAGCATCTCCTTGCTATTGAGTCCTATCTTGTCTCCATTCGGATTGAATCCAGTAAGGGTACTTGGTCCATGATCCTCTAAAGTGTTGATCTCTTTGGCAGTCTCAGCCGTCTCACCGAGTAGGGCGGTGCGGATGCCCCATTCCTGAGCTTCGTCCCACTGGCTCTTTGCTAGTGTGATGCCAGCTTGTAGGCTGAGCTTTTTCCACTTGATTTTTCCCTCAAGGTTGGTGCCGTATACCTGGGCATCCGAACCATTGATGCGCTCGTACATCTTGAACCCATCTTTGGATTGGTCCGATCGCTCTTCAGTGGTAAAAGCACCTACCAGACGGGTGTAGAAACCCTCTACGAGTAGGTTGGCTTGGGCTGAGCCAAGGCTAAAATAGGTGTCGGCACTTAGGCTAAGACTATGGCTGTACTCTGGGTTGAGGTCGGGGTTATTAAATACCCTTTGCGACTCTCCACCCACGATGCTTACATGCAGATCTTCATCGAAGAGCTGAGGGGCACGGAATCCTTGGGCGTAGCTCAGTCGAAGATTGACTTGATCGGAAGGATTGTAGCGAAGGGTGGCACGTGGGCTGAGGATCGGCTTGATCGCTCCCTTGCTATTGCGTACGGCAGAGTGCTCATCTAGTCTGGCACCTAGCAGCACGCTCCACGCCTCATTGCCCCACTCCAGCTGTGCTATTTGGCTCCAGTTGTGGATCTTTTGCTCTACAGTTGGGTAGAGAGAGGCATTGCCTGTGTTATCAAGCTCCCAGGAGCGAATCGGCATCGTATCCTTGAGGTGGTCATAGGCGTATTCTGCACCGAGTAGGATTTTAGCGGGGGCGATGGGGAAGTGGTCCCAATCGTAATTGTATTGTAGCCCGGCTAAATAGGTATCTCCATTGGTGTTCCCGAAGTTGACGCCAAATTCTTCTTTGGGAATGAAGCCAAGCTTCCCTACATTCTCTTCACCGATACCACCGTAGTAGCTCTGGCGTCTTACGACCTGACCCGACACGAATAGCTGAAGGTGGTGACGGAGGTCAAACGATTGATGACTGTACTTGAGCTGTCCGCTGTAGATGGTATGATCGGTCTGCTCTGTTACTGCAGCAGCGTGAACGGGGAGGTCCATTCGGTCGCCACCCCTACGGTATTCCTGTAGCGCATGGATCTCGGCACTCATCTTATCAAACTCTGAGAACCGAATATGTCCGACGGTGCCGAGGGAGCGTGAGCGAAGTTTACCTAATTCACTAAAGCCATCTCCATCTTTATCCCACGGCTTGCGGTCTCTAGCTTGTCCGAAGACCACTGCACCGATACGTCCGTCGGCACCTACAATAGAGGCGTTGAATCCAAGGGTGTGGTCGGGATCTTTCATCCCTGTGAGGGTGAGATTATTGAAGAAGCTATAGCTATTGGCTACAGGTGCCTGAGTGATGATATTGATCACTCCTGCGATGGCGCTCGAGCCGTATAGTGCGGAGCCACCACCTCTGACTACCTCTACGCGCTCTATCATATTCATTGGTAATTGCTCCAGTCCGTAGACTCCAGCGAGTGCACTGAAGACTGGGCGGCTATCAATCAGTATCTGGGAGAAGCGTCCGTCAAGACCATTGATGCGCACTTGGCTGAAGCCACAATTCTGACAATTGTTCTCCACCCTAATGCCTGGTTGGAAGGTGAGTCCTTGTGATAGGCTCACCGCATTCGCCACTTTGAAGACTTTGTCATCAATCACGCTGACCAGTGTGGGGGCGTAGCGGCGAAGGGTCTGCTGACGATTGGAGGTGACGACTACCTCGTTGAGGTCAAAGACATCTTCCTCTAGCTCAAAGTTCATCTCAAGTGTCTTTCCGGGAGCTACCTTCACTGTCCGTTGCTCGCTCTTATACCCAACGCCCGATACCTCTATAGTGTAGGTGTTGGGCTTGAGGTTGCGAAGGAAGTAGTGCCCCGATGCATCGGTGGTGGCACCATAAGGGCTATGCTTTATTTTGATGATGATGCCGATGAGGTGCTCACGGCTCTTTTTATCGAGTACGTGGCCTATGATATTGGCATCGGTGGATTGCTGGTTGTGCTCTGGTTCGGCTGCAATGGCAGGGGATATTAGCAGTAGGGTGGCGATCATAGAGAGCCACCATACTGGACTAATAAGCTTTACTTTTCTCATCTGGTTTTAAGTATCATTAGTTATGGTGCATCGGCTAGCTAGCTTCCGACGCACAAAATAAATTTAATGTTGCAAATCTACTAGATAACTCTAAGATTTGAGTCACTACTTTTAGGTATTTATCAGGGGTTACGCATTAGGAGTATATTCTTAAGTTAATGACCCTATAAAATAGGAGAAAGTAATGGCTAAAAAGCCCATTTATAACAAACTGATATTCAGAGCGATAAGAAAGCGAAAACTGAGTTGCAACTAAGCGATCGATGAGTTGCAACTAAGCAAATGCCGAGTTGCAACAAAGCAATTGCTTAGTTGCAACTAAACTTTTGACCACTTTGGGCTGTTGCACGAATGATAATATTCAAATTGTTTAGGATAATGGAGTAAGGACCTCGGAGAGTTCCGTGCTAAATAGGCACAGGTCAAGGCACGCAGTGCCGAAGACCTGTGTATAAAGAGTTACCACACACCCTTGCGACCCCGGCCGAGGGGTCGGACAACCCTATCTCTAGGTCTGACCCCTGAGCCGGGGTCAAGCAGGTGGTGAATATGCTCTTGCACACAGGTCGTTCGGGGCTAGCGCCCCTCCGACCTGTGCCTTTTTAAGAGGGACCTCTATCGAGGTCCTTACTCCATTATCCTCTACAACTTGTAAATGATCATTCG